>NZ_JBXASU010000054.1:0-50578 GCF_058809705.1 Cupriavidus sp. MPR-AND1C
GGGCGGGTTTGAGTGCCAGGGTCAGGGGCGGGCGAGAGCCTTGCGGCCGCACCCGCCTGCCGGTGCTACAGGTGCGCTGGCGCGCCGCGCCGGGCTTCGATTTCGCGCAGCACGCGCCGCTGGATCTTGCCGGTGGTGGTCATCGGCAACTGCGCGATGAATTCGATGACCTTGGGATACTCGTACGGCGCAAGCTGGCCGCGCACATGCTGCTGCAGCTCTGCGACCAGCGCGGCGTCGGCCTGCGCCGAACGCACGATCGATGGCACCAGCACGATGAACGCCTTGACCACCGCGCCGCGCTCCGGGTCCGGTGAGGGCACCACCGCGCAGTTCGACACGGCGGGATGCTTGAGCAGGCAGTTCTCGATCTCGCTCGGGCCAATGCGGTAGCCGGAGGATTTGAAGACATCGTCGGCGCGCCCCTGGTACCACAGGTAGCCGTCTTCGTCGATGCGCGCCAGGTCGCCCGTGCGGCACCAGTGCAGGCCGTCGCGCGCCAGGTACTTGCCGGCGGTGGCGTCGTCATTTCGCCAGTAGCCGAGGAAGAACACGGGGTCGGGATGGCCGTGGACGTCGGTGCTGCACACGGCCACCTCGCCGTCCTCGCCAGCCGCGCAGGGCCTGCCCTCGTCATCGACGACGGCGACGCGGTGCCCGGGGTAGGGCCTTCCCATCGAGCCCGGGCGCGCCGGCCAGCCTGGCTGGCCATCGTCGTTTTGCGCGGTGCAGTTGCCCACGATGTAGTTGATCTCGGTCTGGCCGAACATCTCGTTGACGACCACGCCGAGTGCGTCGCGGCACCAGGCGAACACGGTTTCTCCCACGGCCTCGCCCGCGCTCATCAGCGCGCGCAGGTGCAACTGGTAATGCGCGCGCGGGGCGGGGCAGGTCTTCATCATCTGCTTGAGCGCGGTGGGAAACAGGAAGGTATTGGTGACGCGATAACGCGCCATCAGCTCGAAGGCGGTTTGCGCGGAGAACCTGCCCTGGTAGCCCACGATGGTCTTGCCGAAGTACAGCGTGGGCATCAGCGCATCCCACAGCCCGCCGGTCCAGGCCCAGTCCGCCGGGCTCCAGAACACGTCGTCGGCATGGGGGAACCAGTTTTGCGAACAGACGAAGCCGGGGAGATTGCCTATCAGCGCGCGGTGCGGGATCAGGGCGCCCTTGGGCGGGCCGGTGGTGCCGCTGGTGTAGATCAGCACCGCAGCCTCATCGGCCTTGGTCACGACCGCGGTGAACGCCGGCAACTCGGCGGCCAGCAGCGCATCCCAGTCGTGCTCCGCGCGGCCCACGGCGGCACCGGCGCCGATCACCGTGGCCAGAGCCGGACACTCCGCGCGCGCGGCCAGCACGTTGTCGATTGAGGATTCGTCGGCAATCGCCACGCACGCCTCGCTGTGCTGGAGGCGGTACGCCAGGGCTTCCGGGCCGAACAGCATGGACAACGGCATGGCGATGGCGCCGAGCTGATAGATCGCCATATGCGCAATTACCGTCTCGATGCGCTGCGGCATGACGATGCCCACGCGGTCGCCCCGCGCCACACCCAGCGTGCGCAGCGCCCGGCAGAGGCGATCGGCCTCGGCCTGGATGAAGGCGTAGCTGTAGCTGGCGCGGCGCCCGTCCTCGTGCTCGGTGTGGACCGCGATGCGATCCATCGTGGCCGGGTCGCGTGCCCAGCGGCCGCAGCATGCTTCGGCCAGGTTGAAAAACTCGGGCACATGCCAGTGGAATTGCGAGTGTAGCGCGGGATAGTCGTCGCGCCGGCTTGCTGGCAGGGCAGGTGCGGCCATGCTGGGTCTCCTGGGTTGCGTTCGGGATGCGGGCCGGGCCGGCTTGCCGCTATAATCCGCAAACGAACGATCGTTCTATTTTTTTTGGCTTCCCCGTTGCCGCGGGTGAAAGCGTCTGCCACGATCAGGGAAAAGGCACCCGGGGAGACACCATGACAATTAGAGAAACCTCGCGCTCGGAATTTATCACGTTGCGCGGCCTCCATATGCACGTGCGCCACTGGGGCGAGCCCGGTGCGCCCACCTTGTTCCTGCTGCATGGCTGGATGGACGTGGCCGCCTCGTTCCAGTTCATGGTGGACGCGCTGGAACGCGATTGGCACGTGATCGCCCCGGACTGGCGCGGCTTTGGCCAGACCGACTGGCCTACGCGCTATCCCGGCACCGGGTCTTACTGGTTTCCCGACTATGTCGCCGATCTCGAGGCCGTGCTCGACCACTACCAGCCGGACGCGCCGGTGAACCTGGTGGGGCACAGCATGGGCGCCAATGTGGCCTGCTTCTACGCTGGCATCCGCCCCGAGCGGGTGCGCCGCGTGGTCGACCTGGAGGGGTTTGGCATGACCGGTACGCGCGCCGAGCAAGCACCCGGGCGCTATGCGCGCTGGCTCGACGAGTTGCGCGAGCGCCAGCCGTTGCGTTCCTATGACAGCGTAGAGGCGGTGGCGGCACGGCTGCAGAAGACCAATCCGCGCCTGCCCGACGACCGCGCCGCCTTCCTGGCCGAGCACTGGTCAGCGCGCAATGCGCAAGGCCGCTGGGAAATACTGGGCGATGCCGCGCACAAGATGGTCAATCCGGTGCTATACCGGCTCGACGAGGTCATGGCGATCTGGGCGCAGGCCACCGCGCCGGTGTTGCACGTGGAAGCGCGCAATTCGCAGACGCTCAGCCATATCGCAAAGGGCCAGCCGCTGGCGGAGTTCAAGCAGCGCTTCAAGGCGTTTCGCGATTTCCGCGAGGCCATTGTCGATGACGCCGGCCATATGCTGCATCACGACCAGCCGCGCGTGGTGGCCGGGCTGGTCGAGTCTTTCTGCGTCTGATGCTGTGGGCCGTGCATGCCGACGCGCTTTAGAGGCCATTTCAAAAAGATTCTGGCGTCGTTGCGCGGCCTTGCCGTACCAGTTGTACTGTCTGCGGCCGCGCGCCTAGCCAGAACCGCTTCGCTTCATGTTGAAACAGCCTCTTAGGCGCGCGTCAGCTTTTCCTTGAGCGTGGCGTTGTTGCTGGTGTGCACATGGACCAGTGCCTTTTCCGGGAAGGCATAGTGATAGGCGCGCCGCAGGGCCAGGGCTGCCTCGTGGAAGCCGGAGAGGATGAGTTTTTGCTTGTTGGGGTAGAAGGCGATGTCGCCCGCGGCGAAAATGCCGCGGCGGGATGTTTCGTAGGTGGTGGTATCCACCACGATGCGCCCGGCGCGCATGTCGAGATCCCACTGGGCGATCGGGCCGGGTTCGGAGACGAGGCCGTACAGCGCTACGAGTTCGTCGGCAGGCAGGCTGATCGTGTCTTCCCGGGTACGAATGTCGACCCCGGCCAGCGCGTCGCCTTCGGTCTTGAGCGCGCCGAGCATGCCCACCACGAAGTCCATCTCGCCGGCGGCCACGGCCGCGCGCATTTCGGCCACCGCCCCGTCGGCCGCGCGAAAGCCTTCCCGGCGGTGCAGCAACGTAACGCGCGCCGCGGTCTTGCGCAGCGCCAGCGCCCAGTCCAGGGCGGAGTCTCCGCCGCCGGCCACCACCACGCGCTTGCCGGCGAAGCGCGCGGTGTCGCGTACAGCGTAGTGCAGGTGGCGGTCTTCCAGCGCGGCGGCCTCGGGCAGCGCCACGCGTTGCGGGGCGAAAGCGCCGGCGCCGGCGCAGATCAGCACCGCGGCCACGTCGAAGCGCTTGCCGGTGTCGGTTGTGACCAGCAGGCGGTGCGGGTGCTCATGGCCGGCCGTGGCCTGAGGTTCGGGTGGGACCTCGGCCAGGCCGTTGGCGCGCTCGTTGAAATGCATGGGAAAAGCGAACGGCGCGCATTGCTCGAGCAGGCGGTCGACCAGGTCCTGCGCCAGGCAGCCCGGCACCGCGGGGATGTCATAGATCGGCTTTTCCGGGTAGAGCTCGGTGCACTGTCCGCCAGCGCGGTCCAGCACGTCGATGAGCTCGCACTTCAGCCCCAGCACGCCCGCCTGGAAGGCGGCAAACAGGCCGACCGGGCCGGCGCCGACGATCAGCACATCGGTGCGGATCACGTCGGCCGGGACGGTTGGGGTGCGGGAATCAGGCGTGGCGCAAGCAGGGGTTTGGATCGGCATGGCTTGGCGGGCGGCGCGCGTGGCGGCGCCCCGGCAGGAGGGTCATCAGGCCCCAACTATACCGCGCGGGGCCGGTCCCGCCGCCTACGCCAGCGTTGGCGGCAGGGCTATCGGCGCGGATGTGTGGGCCAGCCCACGCGGCGCGCATTGGCGCGGTATTAAAGTCGGATTGAAGGTGGATTAACGCGGAATTATCGCGAGAGTAGAATAGACGCATGCAAAATTCACACGCAATCAACGCAGATCTGCATTGCCATTCCACGGTGTCCGACGGCATGTTGTCCCCCGAGGACGTGGCCGCGCGCGCGCATGCCGGCGGCGTGGCGTTCTGGGCGCTGACGGACCATGACGAGGTCAAGGGCCAGGCCAGGGCGCGGGCCGCGGCCGAGGCGCTTGGCATGCGCTACGTGCCCGGGGTGGAGATCTCGGTGACGTGGGCCGGGCAGACCGTGCATATCGTTGGCTTGCAGATCGACCCCGGCAACCAGGTGCTGGTCAACGGCCTGGCGGCCACGCGCTCCGGGCGGGCCGCCAGGGCGCAGGACATCGGCGAAGCGCTGGCCGCGATCGGCATCGGGGGCGCCTATGAAGGCGCGCTGCGCCATGTCGGCAATCCCGACCTGATCTCGCGCACCCATTTCGCGCGCTGGCTGGTGGAACAAGGGCGGTGCAAGACCATTGGCGAAGTGTTCGACGACTACCTCGGCGAAGGCTGCCCGGGCTATGTCGGGCACCGCTGGGCCAAACTGGCCGATGCGGTGGGCTGGATCCAGGCGGCCGGCGGCATTCCGGTGATGGCACACCCGGGCCGCTACCACTACACGCAACTCCAGCACGATGCGCTGTTCGACGAGTTCAAGCAGCTTGGCGGGGCCGCGGTCGAGGTGGTCACCGGCAGCCATACGCCGGAGCAGTACCGCCAATATGCCAATGTCGCGCATCACTATGGCCTGCTGGGCTCGCGCGGCTCGGACTTCCACGGGCCGGGCGAGGGACGGATCGAGCTGGGCTCGCTGCCGCCGCTGCCGTCGTCGGTCACCCCGGTCTGGCATGACTGGTAAGCCGCGCCGGCCAACGGCCGCCCCGCGCCCAGCCGTCCCGAACCCGCCATGCGTTCCATTCGCTTCTCTCCATCGCAGAACTGGCCCGGAATGCGCGCGGCGTTTGCGCCCATCCCGCGGCCGGTCGCCCCAGGCCCGCACATGTCCCAATACTTCGATATCCATCCGCTCAACCCCCAATCCCGCCTGATCAAGCAGGCCGCGCAGATCATCGGGCAGGGCGGGCTGATTGCCTTGCCCACCGACTCCAGCTACGCGCTGGCCTGCCGCCTTGACGACAAGGCGGCGGTAGAGCGGCTGCGCCGCTTGCGCGGGATCGACGACAAGCACCATCTGACCCTGATGTGCAGCGATTTGTCGGAGCTTGGCAACTTCGCGCGGGTGGACAACCGGCAGTACCGCTGGCTCAAGGGCGCTACGCCCGGGCCCTACGTCTTCATCCTCGAGGCTACCAAGGAAGTGCCGCGCCGGCTTTCGCATCCCGCCCGCAAGACCATTGGCGTGCGGGTGCCCGATCATCCCATTCCGCTGGCGCTGCTGGCCGAAGTGGGCGAGCCGCTGATTTCGGCCACCCTGCAGCTGCCGGGCGACGAAGCCCCGCTCAACGAGCCTGAGGTGATCCGCGCCCGGCTGGAAAAACTGCTGGAACTGGTGATCTGCGGCGGCGCCGCGCCCGCGCAGCCGACCACGGTGATCGACCTGACCGCCGGCGAGCCAGAACTGGTGAGGCAGGGACGTGGTGATATCGAGCGTTTTGGACTGTGATTGCCACCGAACAGTCGCTTTGCCGCGGCCCCGGTACAATAGCGACCCATGGATTCTTCCCTGATTCAGACCCTAGCGGTCTACGCCCTGCCGGTCCTGTTCGCCATCACGCTGCATGAAGCCGCGCACGGCTACGTGGCCAAGCTGTTTGGCGACAACACCGCCTACTCGATGGGCCGCGTCAGCCTTAACCCGGCGCGCCATATCGATCCCATCGGCACCATCGCGGTGCCGCTGCTGCTCTATTTCATGACCAGCGGACAGTTCGTCTTCGGCTACGCCAAGCCGGTGCCGGTCGCCTTCGACCACCTGCGCAATCCGCGCTGGCATGGCATGTGGGTGGCGCTGGCGGGCCCGGGCAGCAATGTGTTGCAGGCCTTCCTGTGGGCGCTGGTGGCAGTCGGCCTGGTGGTCGCCAGGGTGCAGGAGCCCTTCTTCACCCAAATGGCGCAGGCCGGCGTGCTGGTCAACCTGGTGATGGCTGCGTTCAACCTGTTCCCCGTGCCGCCGCTCGACGGCGGCCGCGTCCTGACTGCGTTGTTGCCGCCGCGCATCGCGCAAGCGGTGTCGCGCATCGAGCCCTATGGCATCTTCGTGGTGCTGGCGCTGGTGGCGGCTGGCGTGATTACCAAAGTGTGGATGCAGCCGGTGATGGGGGCGCTCAGGAGCCTGGTGTTGCTGATGCTGCAACCCATCCTGGCGCTGGTGCAGTAAGCCGCGGCGCCGGCGCCCATGCCGGCGCAGACCTCGACCACGCGTACCCGTACCTGCACCGATTCCCACAAATACAGATAGACATGTTCCCCGATCGCGTTCTTTCCGGCATGCGGCCTACCGGCGCGCTGCACCTGGGCCATTATCACGGCGTACTCAAGAACTGGGTCCAGCTCCAGGCCGAATATCCCTGTTTCTTCTTCGTGGCAGACTGGCACGCGCTCACCACGCACTATGAATCGCCGGAGGTGATCGGCGAATCCGTGTGGGAGATGCTGATCGACTGGCTCGCCGCCGGCGTCGATCCTGAACGCGCCACGCTGTTCATCCAGAGCCGCGTGCCCGAGCATGCCGAGCTGTTCCTGCTGCTGTCGATGGGTACGCCGCTGGGCTGGCTGGAGCGGGTGCCGACCTACAAGGACCAGATCGAGAAGCTCAAGGACAAGGATCTCTCCACCTACGGTTTTCTCGGCTATCCGCTGCTGCAGGCCGCCGACATCCTGATCTACCGTGCCGGCCGTGTGCCCGTGGGCGAGGACCAGGTGCCGCACGTAGAGATCACGCGCGAGATCGCGCGCCGCTTCAACTATCTGTACGGGCGCCAGCCAGACTTCGAGGCGCAGGCGCAGGAAGCCGCCAAAAAGCTGGGCGGCAAGCGCACCAAGGCCTATCTGGAACTGCGCCGCGCCTATCAGGAGCAGGGCAAGGCAGAGGCGCTCGAGGAGGGCGGCGCGCTGGTGGCGCAGTCGCAGAGCCTGGCCGCCGAAGACCGCGAGTTGCTGCTGGGCTACCTGGGCGGCTCGCGCAAGACCATCCTGGTCGAGCCGCAGGCGCTGCTGACCGCGGCATCGCGCATGCCCGGGCTGGACGGCCAGAAGATGTCGAAGTCCTATGGCAACACCATCCGCATGCGCGAGGACAAGACGTCGGTGGAAAAGAAGGTGCGTACCATGCCGACCGATCCGGCACGCGTGCGCCGCACCGATGCCGGCGACCCGGCGCGTTGCCCGGTGTGGCAACTGCACCAGGTCTATACGGACGCGCCCACCCGCGAGTGGGTCGAGAAGGGTTGCCGCAGCGCCGGCATCGGCTGCATCGAATGCAAACAGCCGGTGATCGAGGGCATCCTGCGCGAGCAGCAGCCCATGCTGGAGCGGGCACAGAAATACATGGATGATCCCGCGCTGCTGCGCGCCATTGTCGACCACGGCTGCGACCAGGCCCGCCAGGTGGCGCGTGAGACGATGCGCGACGTGCGCGCCGTCATGGGCCTGGGGTACCGGTGAGCACGGCGGCGGGCATCCCCCACGCGCCGCTGGGCGCACCGTCGCCGTGGGTGGCGCGTTGGGCACATTTGGTGCGCCCGGGCGGCCGCGTGCTCGACCTGGCCTGCGGCAATGGCCGGCACGCCATCTGGTTCGCGTGCCGCGGCCATGCGGTGCTGGGCGTCGATCGCGATGCGGCGGCATTGGCCGCGCTGGCGGCTTTGCCCGAAGGCGTGGCCACGCGCCCGGTCGACCTGGAGCAGGGCACGTGGCCGCTGGCGGACGAGCCGGGCTTCGACGCGATCGTGGTCACCAATTACCTGCACAGGCCGCTTTGGGCGCATTTGTTCGCTGCGCTGGCGCCGGGCGGCGTGCTTCTTTATGAAACCTTCGCGGCTGGCAACGAGACCGTGGGCAAGCCTTCGAACCCGGATTTCCTGCTACGGCCGGGTGAGTTGCTGGATGCCGTGCACGGCATCTTGCGCGTGATCGCCTACGAAGATGGCGTGTTGAAAGCGCCTAAAACTGCCTTTGTGCAGCGTATTTGCGCGATTCGCGAAGATATAGGCAAAACGGGCGGCGGAGCGCCGCCGCGGTATCCTTTGCCGGGCTGAAGTGCGGCCCCGGTTATTTGCGGGCCCGGTCGGCGAGACCTGGGCTTCACGCGTTGAACTGCCTTGGGTTTTTCCCGGTCGAAGGTGCGGTCGGAAGGCCTTGGGTATCCGGTACAATCGCGGTATTCGTTTCTCGAATTCTCAAACGTTATGACACAGATTAACGGCAGCATCGTCGCTATCGTGACGCCGATGCAGGAAGATGGCAGCCTGGATTTCCCCGCGCTGCGCGCCCTGGTCGACTGGCACGTGGCCGAGGGCACCGATGGCATCGTGATCGTCGGCACCACCGGCGAGTCGCCCACGGTGAACGTGGATGAGCATTGCGAGCTGATCCGCGTCGCCGTGGAGCAGGCCGACAAGCGCATCCCGATCATCGCCGGCACCGGCGGCAACTCGACCAAGGAAGCAATCGAGCTGACCGCGTTTGCCAAGCAGGTCGGCGCCGATGCGTCGCTGCAGGTGGTGCCCTACTACAACAAGCCCACCCAGGAAGGCATGTATCGCCATTTCCGCACGATCGCGGAAGCGGTGGAGCTGCCTGTCGTGCTGTACAACGTGCCGGGCCGTACCGTGGCCGACATGCAGCACGACACCATCCTGCGCCTGGCGCAGGTGCCGGGCATCATCGGCGTCAAGGAAGCGACCGGCAACATCGACCGTGCCGCGCAACTGATCAAGGATGCGCCGCAGGGCTTCTCCATCTACAGTGGCGACGATCCCACGGCGATTGCCCTGATGCTGCTGGGTGGCCATGGCAATATCTCCGTCACGGCCAACGTGGCGCCGCGCAAGATGCACGAATTGTGCGTGGCTGCCTTGAAGGGCGACGCGATTACCGCGCGTCGCATCCATATGGAACTGGTTGCGCTGAACAAGGCGATGTTCGTCGAGGCCAACCCGATTCCCGTCAAGTGGGCGCTCCAGCAAATGGGCAGAATGCAGGGTGGCATCCGCCTCCCGCTTACTCCGCTGTCACCGGAATACCACGATGTGGTGCGCAAGGCGCTGTCGGCGGCCGGCCTGCTCGGCTGATCGCACTGTGTTTTGCCGTCATCCCTCAACTAGGATTGCGTGTCAATGAAACTCAAGCTTAACCGCCACGGTGCAACGCAAGTTGGCCGTGCCGCCCTGGTCTTGCCCGTGCTAGTGGCAAGCGCGTTGTCCGGTTGCAGCAGCATCAATGACGCGATGGCGCCCGACAAGATCGACTACAAGTCCGCTGCCAAGCGCACCTCCACGCTGGACGTGCCGCCGGACCTGACCAAGATCGAAGGCGACCGCCGCTACTCCGTGCCGGATCAGAACGGCACGTCCACCTTGTCGACCTACAACCAGTCGAACAAGGTCGTGCAGCAGCAGGTGGGCGCCGAGAACGTGCTGCCCTCCACGCAAGGCATCCGCATGGAGCGCGATGGCAACCAGCGCTGGCTGGTGATCAGCAACGGCATGCCGGCGGACAAGCTGTGGCAGTCGATGCGTGAATTCTGGCAGGAGAGCGGTTTCCTGCTGGTGCAGGACTCGCCAGAGACCGGCATCATGGAAACCGACTGGGCCGAGAACCGCGCCAAGATCCCGCAGGATTTCATCCGCAACACGATCGGCAAGGTTTTCGACGGGCTGTACTCGACGTCCGAGCGCGACAAGTTCCGCACGCGCTTGGAGCGCTCGCAGAACGGCAGCCTGGAAGTCTTCATCAGCCACCGTGGCGCGCAGGAGCAACTGACCGGCATCGACAAGTCGACCACGACCTGGACGCCGCGCCCCTCCGATCCCGAGCTGGAGGCCGAATTCCTTTCGCGCTTCGCGCAGCGCCTGGGGGTGCAGAAGGAGCAGGCCGACCGCATGGCCAAGAACCCCGCCTCGCCGGTAGCCGCCGCCGCCGCGGGCGCCACTGCCGCAAAGGGTGCAGCGCCTAGCGCCAATGCCAGCCTGACACAGGTCAATGGCAGCCAGGCACTGCAGTTGTCCGAGCCGTTCGACCGTGCCTGGCGCTCGGTCGGCCTGGCGCTGGACCGCGTGAACTTTACGGTGGAAGACCGGGACCGCGCGCAAGGCCTGTACTACGTGCGCTATGTCGATCCGCGCGACACCGTGGACAACCGCGGTTTCTTCTCCAAGCTGTTCACCAAGACCGGCACCGAGGACAGCAAGAAGGCGAAGAAGTATCGCGTGGCACTGAAGGGTGATGGCACCGGCACGACCGTGACGGTGCAGAACGATGCGGGCCAGCCGGAAGGCACCGAAGTCGGCAAACGCATTCTTTCGCTGCTCGACGAGCAACTGCGCTGACCGGCATGCGGGTCACGCAAACCACCCCGCGGCGCCCGGCCGCGAGGTGGCTCGCCGGGCTGCCAGGGGAGGCGGGCGCATGATGCGCTTTGCCTTCCTCGGTAGCGGCAGCGAGGGCAATTCCCTGTTGATCGAGTCGCAAGAGGGCACCACCACGACCAGGGTGTTGCTCGATTGCGGCTTCGGCATTCGCGAAACCGCGCGGCGGCTGGAGCGGCTCGGCATCACGCCGGATCAGCTCGATGCCGTGCTGGTTACCCACGAGCACGGCGATCATGTCGGCTCGGCTTACGCCTTTGCTTCCCGTCACGACCTGCCGGTACATACCAGCCACGGCACCTGGCTTGCCACCTCGCACATGCGCGGGGCGGACAAGGCCGACGTACGCGTGTGTGGTGCCGACCATCCGTTGGTGATCGGCGGCCTTCACATCCTCCCTTACACCGTGCCGCACGATGCGCGGGAGCCGTTGCAGTTCGTGCTAAGTGACGGCGACGCCCGTCTGGGCGTGCTGACCGATGCCGGCATGGAGACGCCTTACGTTACCGCGCGGCTGGCGGGGGTGCATGCCCTGGTGCTGGAATGTAACCACGATCGGGAGATGCTGCGCAATTCCGCCTACCCGTATTCACTCAAGCAGCGCATTGGCGGCGATTTTGGCCACCTTGCCAATGAAGTGGCGGCCGGCATCCTGGAGCGAGTGGCGCATGCCGGGCTGCAGCGCGTGGTGGCCGCGCACCTGAGCCAACAGAACAATACCCGGGAGCTGGCCACCCAGGCACTGGCCTCGGTGCTGGGGGTGTCGTCAGGCGACATCCTGGTGGCGGACCAGCACGAAGGGCTGGGCTGGCAGCCGGTCAGGGCCTGAGGCGGGGCCGGCAACACGCCGGCGAAGCCTGCAGGCGTAAAAGCTACGGACGTAAAAAAGCCGACCCGAAGGTCGGCTTTTTTATCGGTCGAGACCGATTACTGCTTAGCAGCCGGAGCCGATGCGTCAGCAGCCGGTGCCGAAGCGTCAGCGGCAGCAGCCGGAGCCGATGCGTCAGCAGCGGGAGCAGCAGCCGGAGCCGATGCTTCAGCCGGAGCGGCAGCAGCCGGAGCCGAAGCTTCCGGTGCCGGAGCAGCGGCTTCTTCTTTCTTGCCGCAAGCGGCGAGAGCAACGGCGGCGAGCAGCGATGCGATCAGGAGAGACTTCTTCATTGTTCGTCCTTTAACTTTAATAACAGAAAAACAGGCGATGAATAATTACCGGTAATTATCGCTCTTGAACTGCAAAATAGAGGCTCTCCCGGGTGCCGACAAATGCAGTGGTACACAGTACTAGCCAGCCGGTGATTATATCCGCGTTTTCCCGGCTTGTGTAGCGCTGTCTTTTCCTGTTTTTGGTTGTTACGGATTATTACAGCGAAGCGGGTCCGAATTGCAGCCAGCCCTCCAGCGCCCAGTGATGGAAAGTTTCCATCAGATCCGGCAGATCCGCGCAGGCAGTCACTTCCGCGGCGCTCAGGCAGCGCTGGTCCGCCAGCAGGCGCAGCCAGCGCGCCAGCGCCGAGGGCGGCTCGTATGCTTCGCCATTGATAAAGAAATGGGTGCGGTCATACAACGCAATCGATCCCGGCGCAAGCACGACGCCGTGAGACAGGGCGAGTTTGTTGTATTTCTTCAGCGCGATTTCGGATATTTCCGCAAACTCCACGCTTGGCTTGGGCTCGGAGAGATGCGCACCCAGAAACTCCGAGACCATGCTACCCGACCAACGGAGGGCACTGAGTTTCTCGGTCACCGCTCGCACCATCTGGGCCGGCAGTTGGGCCGGATGTGCCGTTGCCGGCTCACCGGCATCCGCGTAGCGCCCGTTCAGATCCTCGTTGTCCTCGACCGTTTCCGAGAGCCAGGCCAGGAAGTGCCCCGCCAGTTCGCGGTAGGCCGGTGCGCGAAAGCCGATCGAATACGTCATGCACTCGCCGTCAGCCACGCCGTCGTGGGCATACTGAGGTGGCAGGTAGAGCATATCGCCTGGTTCCAGCACCCATTCTTCTTCGGCCGTGAAGTCCGCCAGGATCTTGAGTGGCAGGTCAGGGACCAGATCGAGCTTGGTCTGGGACGAGATGCGCCAGCGGCGCCGGCCCGATACTTGCAACAGAAAAACGTCGTAAGAATCGAAGTGCGGACCCACGCCGCCGCCGTCGGTGGCATAGCTGACCATCAGGTCGTCCAGGCGCGCATCCGGGACGAAACGGAATTGCCCCAGCAAGTCTGCGGCTGCACTATCGTGGAGGTTAACGCCCTGCACCAGCAGCGACCATTGACGGGCTTTCAGCGAGGGCAGGTTATCGGCGGCGAAGGGACCTTGTTCGAGCTTCCAGCGGTTGCGAAAGTGCGACACCAGGCGCGACTCGACGTCGTCGCGGTCGGCCAGTTGGAAAAGCGACTCGCGCGATACCGGCGGCACGATTCCCGGTACGGCTTGTCGAACCAGCAGGGGTTTGCGGTGCCAGATATCGCGCATGAAAGCAGCTGGCGTCATGCCACCCAGGAGGGTGAGCGGCGCGTCAGGATCGACGGGGCCGGGGGGCAAGGCCTGCGCGTATAATGCGGAATCGTTCATGGAGTCAAGAATTGAAAATCGCTAAGAACACGGTGGTATCCGTGGTGTACAAGCTGTCGGATGCGCAGGGCAATCTGATCGAGGAGTCGGATGAGCCGATGGTTTACTTGCACGGCGGATATGATGGCACGTTCCCCAAGATCGAGGAAGCGCTCGAAGGCCATGAGGCCGGCTTCGAAACCCAGTTGCAGCTCGAGCCCGAGGAAGCCTTCGGCGATTACGACGCCGATATGGTCAAGGTAGAGCCGCGCGACCGTTTCCCCGAGCCGCTGGAAGTCGGCATGCAGTTCGAAGGCGTGCCCGAAGACGGCGACGACGAAGACTCGATCATCTACACCGTGACCGATGTGGCTGAAGACAAGGTGGTGCTGGATGGCAACCACCCGCTGGCCGGCATGGCGCTGCGTTTCTGGCTGCAGGTAGCGGAAGTCCGCGAAGCCACGGGTGACGAAGTGCAGCACGGCCACGCGCATGGCGCCTCGGGCATCGAAGTCGTGGACGAAGATGAGGACGACGAAGGCGACAGCAGCCGCACGCTGCACTGAGTGCGCCACGCGCGCGCGCCCTCGCGGAAGGTCCCACGAATAAAGCCGGCATCGCCGGCTTTTTCTTTGTGCTTGCGGAGTTGGGCTGACGCCATTTATTCCGCCTCGGGGCCATCCTTGAGCGTGACCTCGAACAGCGACGGCGACCCCGGCGTGATCACCAGTTCGGTGTACTGGCCGGGCGCACCGCTTGGCAACACCACGCGGGAGACGTTGCGCAGCGTCTTGCCGCTGGCGTCTTTCAGTGGCGTGTCGACGCCGAAGCCGCCCTGGCCGGTATGCACCAGCAGGACCTGGCCCCGGTAGCGCCCGGCCAGCTCGCGCAACTGGCGCTTGAACTCCAGGAAGCCATCGCGCGCGCGCCGGCGCAGGAAGCCGTCGAACAGGGAGGGCTTGCCACGCTGCTCCCAGCCGTTGCCGAACTGCGGGTCGGCATGCATGAGCAGCACGATGCCGGGCAGGTTCTGCTGCTGCGCCAGCGAAAACGCGCGCGCCAGCCATTGGCGGTTGGCCTCGCGGCGATCCTCGAACTCGCCGTTGCGCCCGCCCTCCGAGCGATAGTGATTGTTGTCGCCCGGCAGGTTCAACCCCACCAGCATGACGCGCCCGGCACGCCAGCGCACGTTTTCCCGATAGCTGCGAAAGGTAGCTTGTTCGGATTGCCGCATCAGCGGCAGCACCCGCTGGCCCAGCGTGGTATCGGCCGGATAGAACAGCTCGCGCAGGCGGTTCAGCCGCTCCACCGCATCGAAGCGCCCGTTGGCGGCGCGAGCGCATTCCGCCCAGTCGGTTTCGCCAGGCAGGTAGACGAGCGGCAGCGGCGACTGGTCGAGTAGCCGCTGGCGAGCGGAAAGCAGGGTGTCGCCGCAGGATTCGGTATCGCCCTTGATGCCGCCCAGATGGACGACAAACTCCAGCCGGCGCGCAGCCAGGAAATCGAGCAGGCGGGCAGTGCCGGCTTCGGCGGCCGGCCACTGCGGCTGGTCGGCGACCAGGGCCACGCGTGTCGTTTCGGTGGCTGGAACCGGAGCCGGAACCCGGGCGCGGTTCGCCTGCGCCTGGCCCGGCGGCGCAGGCAGCGCCAGCAGCACGCCCAGCATGGCCAGTGCGGCCAGGCGCCGCCTGCGCGGGTGCGCGATCCCGGTTGGTGTCATGCGGTGGCTACGGCATCCTTGGCGAGCGCGCGCAGCCGATAGAGCGCGTCGAGCGCGTCGCGCGGCGTCAGGCTGTCCGGGTCGAGCTCGGCCACCGCATCTAGCAAGGCGGCTTGCTGCACGGAAATCGCGTTGACGGGTTGGCCATTGCCTTCATTGCCTTCGCCTTCGCTTTGTTCCAGGTAGTCGTCGTCATCGTCCGAGGGCGAGGGCGGCGCGGCGAACAGGTCCAGTTGCGGCGTGGGCGTGGCGTGCGCCGACTGTTGCTCCAGCCAGGCCAGGTGTTTGCGCGCGGCACGGATCACCGGCTGCGGCACGCCTGCCAGCTGCGCCACCTGCAGGCCGTAGCTCTGGCTGGCGGGGCCGTCCTGCACCGCATGCAGGAAGACGATGCCGTCGCCATGCTCGACCGCGGACAGGTGGACATTGGCCGCCTGCGTGAACTCCTGCGGCAGTTGCGTCAGCTCGAAATAATGGGTGGCAAACAGCGTATGGCTGCGGTTATGCGCCAGCAGGTGCCGCGCGATCGCCCACGCCAGCGCGAGGCCGTCGAAGGTCGACGTGCCACGGCCGATCTCGTCCATCAGCACCAGGCTGGCCGGCGTGGCGTTGTGCAGGATGCTGGCGGCCTCGGTCATTTCCACCATGAAGGTGGAGCGCCCGCCCGCGAGGTCGTCGGCGGCGCCGATGCGGGTGAAGATGCGGTCGATCGGGCCGATCACCGCGCGCCGCGCCGGTACATAGGCGCCCACGCAGGCCAGCAGCACGATCAGCGCGGTCTGGCGCATGAAGGTCGATTTACCGCCCATGTTCGGGCCGGTGATCAGCAGCAGCTTGCGCGCTTCGGTCAACTGGCAATCATTGGCGATGAACGGCACGGATTCCGCGGCGAGCTGGCCCTCCACGACCGGATGGCGGCCCTGGGTCAGGTCGATCACGTTTTCCGCGACGCGCTCGGGCTGGGTCCAGTCCAGCGTCTGCGCGCGCTCGGCCAGCGCCGCGAGGACGTCCAGGCGCGCCAGCGCGCCGGCGACCCGCTGCAACTCGCCGATATGCGGCAGCAACTGCTGGAGCAATGCCTCGTACAGTTGCTTCTCGCGCACCAGCGCGCGGTCTTGCGCGGACAGGGCCTTGTCCTCGAAGACCTTGAGCTCGGGCGTGATGTAGCGCTCGGCGTTCTTCAGCGTCTGGCGGCGGCGGTAGTCGTCGGGGACCTTGTCGGCCTGGCCATTGGTCACCTCGATATAGAAGCCATGCACGCGGTTGTATTCCACGCGCAGGTTGGCGATGCCGGTGCGGGTGCGCTCGCGGGCTTCCAGGTCGACCAGGAACTGGCCGCAGTTCTCCGAGATATCGCGCAGCTCATCGAGCGTGGCATCGTAGCCACGGGCGATCACGCCGCCGTCGCGGATCACGGTGGCCGGCTCCGGCGCCACCGCGCTGGCCAGCAGGGCATGGCATTCCCAGGGCACCGCCAGTTCCGTCAGCGTCTGGTTGAGCAACGGCGCGGCATCGTCGGCGCGCAGGCAGGCCTGCACGTCGGGCAGGGCGCTCAGCGTGTCGCGCAGCGAGGACAGGTCGCGCGGGCGCGCATTCATCAGGGCCAGGCGTGCGGTAATGCGTTCCACGTCCGACAGCCGGCGCAGCGCCGCGCGCAGCGCATCGGTGCCTTGGTCGATCAGCGCGCCGATGGCCTGCTGGCGTGCCTGCGGGATGGCGCTGTCGCGCAGCGGATGGTGCAGCCAGTGGCGCAGCAGCCGGCTGCCCATGGCGGTGGCGCAGGTGTCCAGCAGCGAGAACAGCGTCGGCGACTCGCCGCCGCGCAGGGTCTCGGTCAGCTCCAGGTTGCGCCGCGTGGCGGTGTCCAGGCCAACGAATTCGGATTCGCGCTCGACCGTCACGCCCTTCACATGGCGCAGCGACTGCCCTTGGGTGGAGGCCGCGTAGTTCAGCAGCGCGCCGGCTGCGCCGAGCGCCGCGCCCAGCCCGGCACAGCCAAACGGATCGAGGCTGGCCACGCCGAGCTGCTCGCGCAGGCGGCGGGTGCCGGCTTCCTGGTCGAAATGCCATTCCGGCAGCCGGGTGCGCGCGCACTCCAGCGCAGGCAGCTCGATGCCATCGGCATACAGCAGCTCCGCCGGGCGGATCCGCTCCAGTTCGCGGCCGAGTTGCGCCACCTCGCACTCCATCAGGCGCAGCTCGCCGCTAGCCAGGTTGAGCCAGGCCAGCCCGGTCTTGCTCACGCCGCGGCGCGTGGTTTGCTGGTGCACCGCCATCAGGTAGGTATCGACCTTGTCCGGCAGCAGTGCCGCGTCGGTCAGCGTGCCCGGCGTGACGATGCGCACCACCTTGCGCTCCACCGGCCCCTTGCTGGTGGCCGGGTCACCGATCTGCTCGCAGATCGCCACCGATTCACCCAGCTTGACCAGCCGCGCGAGGTACTGGTCCACCGAATGAAAGGGGATACCGGCCATGCGGATTGGCACGCCGTTGGAGCTGCCGCGCGAAGTCAGGGTGATGTCGAGCAGGCGCGAAGCCTTTTCGGCATCGTCGTGGAAGAGCTCGTAGAAGTCGCCCATCCGGTAGAACAGCAAGGTGTCCGGATGGTCGGCTTTCAGGCCGAGGTACTGCGCCATCATGGGCGTGTGCTTTTCCGCGCTGCCGGCCTTGGGCTCGGTCTTGGCGGACTGTCGGGGTTCTACGGACATGCAATCCTCTCGGGCGGTTCTGGCGAAACCGCCTGTTTTCGGGTACTCCGGCGGCCCGCGGGCCTGGCGCGGCGTGCGCGGCAGGCACCGTGGATGGGCGGGCGCGGATAAAACCGGCATTTTACTGCGAGCCGGGCACCGAAGGGGGCTGAGGGGGCTGAGGGGGCAGGATGGGGGAGTGGCGCGGGAGGGACCGGGCAGGCCGCCAAGGCGGCTTTTCGGCTTTTGCCCCGCTGCGGGCTGTGCTGTGCTCAGGTGTCGACATAGCCGCCATGCGCCGCGCCGCAGCCCGTTCGACCGTGACGGATGTTTACAAAAAAAATACGCGGCCATCCGTCTCTTTACAGCATCTTTGCGGGATCCGAACTTATATGGAATCGTGATGACCGGCAGATACACGCCGGCGTTGAAACGATCGAAGATCGAGACAAGGGAAGGGGTTCGACATGCTGAGAGTTCTGGTACCCGTCAACGGCTCCGCGCACGCGCTGGATGCTGTGCGTCATGCTGCCTTCATGTTCCGGGACCGCTGTGTGTCCGAGGTAGTCCTGCTCAATGTCCAGCCGCCGCTGGAGTCCGGCCGCGCTTCGGCCTTTCACTCGCTGGCCGCCTTGCGCAAGCTGGAGGCGGCGAGCGGCGAGGCTGCGCTGCGCGATGCACGCAGCATCCTGGACGACGCCGGGGCCAGCTATGTGGCGCAGATCAAGGTGGGCGACGTGGCGCAGACCATTGCGCAGGCGGCGGCCGCGAACGACTGCGATGCTATCGTGATGGGCACTGCCGGGCGCACGGCGGTTGGCGCGCTGCTGGCGGGCCGGTTGACCAACAAGCTGATACGCATGTCACGTGTACCGGTGACGCTGGTCAAGTAGGCCGCGCGATCAAGCTACGTTCATCGGCAGCAGCACCATCTGCTTGCCTTGCAGGTGTAGCCGCTCCTGCAACTCGCCCGGCGTCTGGTTATGCAACCAGGCTGTCAGGAAATTGACGTGCTGGAAGATCAGCTTGCTGGCAAAGCAGACGCTGTTCGGGTACTCAGCCGTCACCGCATCGACCAGCGTCATGAACTCGAGCACCGGGTTCGTGCCGAATGCCGCGCGCGAATCGGCCGCCAGGCCGTGGCGCTGGCAATTGGCGACGTAATAGCGCAGTGACTCACCAATCGTCTGTTGAAGGCGGTGCAGCGTTTCCTGGCCCTCGTAGCTCTGCGCATCGACCTCTCCCACGGCGAGGAAGATCATGTTCTTGAAGTGTCCGGGAAACAGGCGCTCGACCCAGAGCAGCGCATGCATGCTGACGCCGCGGTGCTTGCCCACCAGGACGATGGCGGTGGGCAGGCTGCGATCGAGGGGCCGCACGCGGCTCGCATCGACCAGCGGCGGGCTGCCGGCGAAGAGGGCATCCGCCCGGGCCAGCTCGGCACGCGTTGTCGTGTAATGGCGCTTGATGAAGACGCACAGCGCAACCACCAAGCCTGTTACCAGCACGGTCAGCCAGCCGCCAGCGGTGAATTTCTCCACCAGCGTGATCACCAGGACCGTGGCGGTGACCGACAAGCCCAGCAGGGACAGGGCGAAGCGCGCGATCCAGCGCGGCTCGCCGCTATGGCGCCACCAGTAGATGCAAAGGCCGAGCAAGGAAAGGCTGAAGGTCAGAAAGACATTGATGCTGTACAGCACCACCAGCACCGCGACCTGGCCGTGCGTCCACAACAGGATCAGCAAGCTGGCCAGGCCCATGACGATGACGCCGTTCTGCCGCACCAGCCGGGCGGAGAGGTCGCGGAAATGCCGCGGCACCCAGTAGTCCGCCGCCATGTTCGACAGCACCGCCGGGCCGTCCAGGAAGCCGGTCTGCGCGCCCACCAGCAGCAGCCCAGCCTCGGAGGCCAGCAGCGCCGCGAGCAGCGCATGGCGGGACCATGCCGAGCCGAAGCCAAGATGGTCGATGATGCGGTCGAAGACCACGGCGTTCAGCGTCTTGCCTTCCACCGGCGCTGCGTTCCACAGCATGTAAAGCAGGATGATGCCACCCGCCGTGAAGGCCAGCGAGGTCGCCATGTAGAACATCGTCCACTTGCCGTTCGACACCCGCGGCTCGGCCAGCATGTTCACGTTGTTCGAGACCGCCTCCAGCCCGGTGTATGTACCGCCACCCAGCGAGAACGCGCGCATCAGCAGCGCCGCCACCACGATCGGACCCATCGCCTGGGACATGCCGGAGGCCTCGCCAATGGCGTTGGGCACGACCGCGCCGAGATGGTCGCCGTGTGCTGCAACGCCATAGACGATCAGCCCGAGATGCAGTACCACGAAGGCCAGGAAGATGGGCATCAGCACCAGGATCGACTCCTTCATGCCGCGGAAATTGAGCCCGGTCATCATGATGACGATCACCAGATCGGTGGCCAGCTTGAAGGCTTGGGCCTCTACCGGCAGCAAGCTGAAGAACGCGTCGACGCCACTGGCCAGCGACGTCGCGACGGTCAGCACGTAATCGACCAGCAACGCTGCGCCCGACACCAGTCCGGGACGCGGCCCCAGCAAGGCCGTGGCCACGCGGTAACCGCCGCCGCCGGTGGGGAACAGCTCGATGACCTGGTTGTAGCCGACCGCGATGATGAATACCGTGCTGGCGGTGGCCAGCGCAAGGAAGAGCGCCAGCGGCGTATGGGTGCCAAGCGCGAGGAATGCCTCCTCGGGCCCATAGCACGAAGAGGAAAGCCCGTCGGCGCCTAATCCCACCCAGGCCAGCACCGGCACCACGGCGATCGCGTGGCGGGTTTCCGGGGCGAGCGGATCGAGCGGTTTTCCGGCCAGGTGCCGCCACCACTTCGACCATGCCGTCATGTTCGCCACCCTGGACGCGACTGCGGCGCAGCGCACGAAAGCGCGGCGCCGGAATTTGCCGCCGGCGGCGCCCCTGCCCGCGCGCCAGCACCGGGAGCTCGGCACTCCCTGCAAGTAATGTAGGCGGCAAGCGGGCCGATTCGCAAGAACGGGTTCGAGGCCGCGCTATGACGCCAGCTCGCGCCGCAGCGTGTCGATCACCTGGGCCAGCCGCGCGATCAGCCCGTCGATGGCGCCGGCCGGCACGCCGGCGTAGCCGAACACGAAGCCGTTGTACTGCGCCAGCGGCGTGCCGGGCAAGCGGTAGGTGCTCAGCGGCCGCACGATCAGTCCCTGCGCACGCGCCGCGCGGGTGACCACGGTGTCGGCGAGCGGCAGTTCCAGGCGCGCGGACAGGTGCATGCCGCCAGCGCTGGCCGATACCGTCACGCTGTCGCGCAAGTGCTTCGCCAGTGCCGCCTCCAGGGCGTCGCGGCGCTGTCCGTAGCGCTGGCGCATGCGGCGCAGGTGGCGGGCGAACTGGCCACTGTCGATGAAGTCGGCCAGTGCGATCTGCTCGGCCACGTGGCCGCGCCGGGTGATTTCGCCAAGCGTGCCGGCGATGGTCGCGGCCAGGTAGCGCGGCACCACCATGAAGCCCAGGCGCAGCGCCGGGAACATGGTCTTGCTGAACGTGCCCAGGTAGATCACCGGCGCATCCTCGCTCAGCCCCTGCACGGCCGAGAGCGGCACGCCGCCGCGGCGGAACTCGCTGTCGTAGTCGTCCTCGACAATCCAGGCCCCGGCGGCGCGGGCATCTTCGATGAGCTTGAGGCGCCGTTCCAGGCTGAGAATGGAGCCCAGTGGATACTGATGGGATGGCGTGATGTAGATCAGCCGGGGCGGGGCGTCGCGCCACTGCTCCGGGCGGGGCGCCAGGCCGTCCGCATCCACCGCCACGGGCTCGAGTACGAGGCCGGCCGACTGGAAGGCGGCCCGCGCGCCACCGTAGCCGGGATTCTCGATCCAGGCCGTGTCGCCGGCATCGGCCAGGATGCGCGCGCACAGGTCCAGGCTGGTCTGCGTGCCGTCGGTGATGAAGACCTGGTCCATGTCGCAGCGCACCCCGCGCGAGACCTTCAGGTACTCGGCGATGGCGTGGCGCAGCGCGGGCTGCCCCTCGACCTTGCCGTAGCCAAGATGGCGCGGGCCGAGCTGGCGCCAGGCGCGCTCGATGCTGCGCCGCCACGCGGCCAGCGCAAAGCCATCCAGGTCGGGCACGCCGGGCACGAACGGCAGCAAGTCGTGCATGTCGTCGGCATCGCGCTGCAGCCCGCGCACCCGCCGCGACAACTCGGCGACACGCTTGACCGCCTCCGTGCCGTGGCCGGCCGGCACCAGGCCCACGCGCGCCACCGTGGTGCCGTGCCGCGTCGGTACCACGAAGCCTTCGGCCGCCAGGCTCTCGTAGGCGTAGATCACGGAGTTGCGTGCCATGCCGAGTTCCGCCGCCAGGGTGCGCGTGGCGATCAGCTGGCTGCCCTGGGCGATTCGCCCGTCGAGGATGGCGCCGCGCAAGCACTCGTACAAGAGCCGCTGCTGGGTGAGCTTGCGGCCATCGAGCTGGCGCTTGAAGGTAGAGACCAGCAGGCCGTAGTCCATGTCGTGGTTTCCGTGGTTTCGTGGTTCTAAAAACCGTATGCCGGCTGGGTCTAGCCATGGTGCCACGAAATCCCTATCTTGGCGGCATCGCCGTAACGCAACGAGATTGCCGGCCGGCACCCACAACCCCAGGACAAGGAGCCACCATGAGCCAGAAACCCATGCCGCCGAGCGAACGTACCCGAGTGCGGCGCGTCGCCGATCGCGGCCACTATGATCGCGCCACACTGCATGCGATTCTCGACGATGCTTACCTGTGCCACCTGGCCTTCACCGACGATCACGGCACCCACTGCATTCCCACCGCGTGCTGGCGCGAGGGCGAGCACCTCTACATCCATGGCTCCAATGGCAGCCGCATGCTGAAGCTGGCCGCGACAGGCAGCCAGGTCTGCGTCACCGTGACGCACCTCGACGGCCTGGTGATGGCGCGCTCGGCGTTTCATCATTCGATGAACTACCGCTCGGCGGTGATCTACGGCAGTTTTGAAGTGGTGGCTGGCGCAGCGAAGGCGGCGGCGATGGATGCCTTCCTGGAGCGCATTGCGCTGGGGCGTTCGGGCCAAGCCAGGCCGGGGGATGCCAATGAGCTGGCGGCGACCACGGTGTTGCGCATCGGGCTGGAGGAAGCCGCCACCAAGATCCGCAGCGGCGGGCCCAAGGATGACGAGGCCGATATGGCGCTGCCGGTATGGGCGGGCGTGCTGCCGCTGCGCCTCCAGGGGCAGCGGCCGGTGCCGGATGGCGTGCAGCCCAGCGTGCCGGACTATGTGCGAAGCTGGGGGCAGTGCGTTTGTGCTGAGGCGATGGCCGAGGCACCCGGCGAGACGATGCCGGGCAGGGCGGTCACGGTGGATGCTTGAGGCGGCAGCACGCCATGGCCATCGCAGCGCCTTCACGCCGCGACGCCATCGCGCTGCGTTGTTGCCGGGGTGCTTAGCGGGCCGGCTTGGCGTTGTCCACCGAGAACGGGGACAGCAGGCGCACCATCTGCGCGAACGCCTTGGGGTTGCCGGCCAGCACTTCGCCTTGTTCGAGCTGGCGCGCTTCGCCGGCGTAGTTGCCCACCAGGCCGCCGGCCTCGGTCACCAGCAGCATGCCGGCGGCCATGTCCCACGGGTGCAGGCCTTGCTCGAAGAAGCCATCGGTGCGGCCGCAGGCCACATAGGCCAGATCGAGCGCCGCGGCGCCAGGGCGGCGCAGGCCGGCGCAGCTTTGCGTCATCAGCGCGAACAGTTCCATGTACTGGTCCAGGCCTTCCATGTCGCGGTAGGGGAAGCCGGTGCCGATCAGGCAGTCGGCCAGCTTGTCGCGGCGCGACACGCGGATGCGGCGGTTGTTCAGGAACGCGCCGGCGCCCTTGCTGGCTGTGAAGAGTTCGTCACGCGCCGGGTCGTAGACGACGGCTTGTGCCGGCACGCCCTTGTGCAGCTGGGCGATCGAGACCGCGTACTGGGGAAAGCCGTGGATGAAGTTGGTGGTGCCGTCGAGCGGGTCGATGACCCAGACGTATTCGCTGGTGGGTTCTTCGCCTTCGGCCCAGGACTGGCCGGACTCTTCCGCTAGAATGGCGTGATCCGGATAGGCCGTGCGGATGATCTCGACGATCGCTGCCTCGGCGGCGCGGTCGACTTCGGTGACGAAATCGTTGTGCTGCTTGCGAGATACCTGAACCCGGTCGATGTCCATCGACGCGCGGTTGATGACGGAACCTGCCTTGCGGGCTGCCTTGACGGCAATATTTAGCATCGGATGCATGAATCTCTCCAGGCCGGCCAAGGGTGCGCGGCCTGGCGCAAAAGGCCGGCGCGCTGCCCTTTGGGGCGGCTGACAACACAACGGATTGTAGAAGAACGGGCGCGTCGCTACCGCATGAAACGGGCGGCGCACCGAAGATGAAGCGTGAATTGTATATGAACCCGCAGAACCAGACGAGCGCCGACGCCAACGGCGCCCCCGCCGCAGCCCCCGCCACCCAGGCCGGTCCGGACCTTGATCCGCCATCTGGCGCGCCTTGCCAGGGAGTTTCCGCTGCCGCTCCAGGGCCGGCAGCCGATGCGGCCCTGACGGCCCCCGCCGCGTTTGCCGCAGTGCGTTTCGTGCTGGTCGAGACCAGCCATCCCGGCAATGTCGGCGCCGTCGCGCGGGCCATGAAGACCATGGGCTTCGGCGCCGCGCCGGGCAGCCTGGTGCTGGTTTCGCCACGTGAGCCGGCGGTGCGCCAGCATCCGGATGCCATCGCCATGGCCAGCGGCGCCGACGACGTACTGGCAGGCGCGGTGATCGTCGACAACATCGAGGCCGCGCTGGCCGGTACCGCCTACGCAGTGGCGCTCACGGCACGCCAGCGCGAGTTCGGGCCGCCCCGTTTGCTGCCGCGCGACGCGGTGGCGCAGGCCGGTGCCCGCATTGCCGCCCTGCAAGCCGCCCTGCAAGCCACCCCGCAAGGCGCGCAAGCCGCCGGCGCCCACATTGCCTTTGTGTTCGGCAATGAGCGCTTCGGCCTGCCCAACGAGGTGGTCGACCGCTGCTCGGCAGTCACCCACATTCCCGCCAATCCCGCCTACACCTCGCTCAATCTTGCCCAGGCCGTGCAACTGGTGGCCTACGAGATGCGCCTGGCACTGCTGGAGGTGAGGGCGACGCCGCTCGCCGAGATCGGCTATGCTGGCGAACCGGCCACGGCCGAGCAGATCGAGGCCATGTTCGGCCACCTGCAGTCAGGGCTGGAAGCCATCGGCTTCCTGGATCCGGCTAGCCCGAAGAAGCTGATGCCGCGCTTGCGCCGGATGCTCGCGCGCAGCGGGCTGGAGCGCGAGGAGGTCAATATCCTGCGGGGCATTGCCAAGCACATGCTGGCAGCCACGCAAGGCCAAGACGCACGGGCGCCAACCAAACAGGAGAAGTGAGCAGGTGGAGATTCCGGCCTACTACATGCGTGGCGGCACCAGCAAAGGGGTCTTCTTCCTGGCTGACGACTTGCCCACCGATCCGGGCGACCGCGATGCCGTGCTGCTGCGCGTGATCGGCTCGCCCGATCCGCATGGCCGGCAGAGCGATGGCATGGGTGGCGCCACCGCCAACACCAGCCATGTCGTGCTGGTGCGCCCCTCGCAGCGTCCCGATTGCGATGTGGACTGCCTGTTCGGCGCGGTGGCCATCGGCGAGCCGCGGATCGACTGGGCCGGCAATGGCGGCGAGCTGCTGGCCGCGGCGGCGCCGTTCGCGATCTGGCGCGGTTTCGTGCCGGCGCGCGATAGCGTCACCACGGTGCGCATCTGGTTGCTGAGCGCGGGCCAGGCCGTCGTTGCCCGCGTGCCTTGCCGCAATGGCCATCCGCTCGAGGATGGCGATTTTGCCGAGGACGGCCTGCCGTTCGCGGCGGACGGGATCGTGCTCGACTATCTCGCGCCGGCCAGTGGGTCGTTGCCCTCCACCAGCGCGCGCCGCCTGATGACCGGCCTGGTGCACGTGCCCGAGCGATGTTGATGGCAGGCGCCGCCGGTCCCGCAGATCCCGCAGATCCAACATGCCTCACATGTCCGGCATGTTCCGCGGGGCGGCCGGCGCCATTGCAGCCAATGTCCATGACGGCAGCAGGGCAGCAAATCTCTTACACTCCCTGATCCCGTTTTCACCGGCCAATGACCATGCCGGCGATCGCGCCAGCCCTGGCCCAGGGCGCGCGGCGCACGGCGTGGCAACACGACACGACCAAGATGTTCACTCGCCTGAAGGAAGATATCGACGCCATCATGCGGCGCGACCCCGCCGCACGCAGCCGTCTGGAGGTACTGACCTGCTATCCCGGCTTTCACGCCGTGGTGTTCCATCGCTTCGCGCACGCCTGCTGGAATGCAGGGTTTCACTGGCTGGGCCGCTGGATCTCGCACTGGGCCCGCTTTTTCACCGGTATCGAGATCCACCCTGGCGCCAAGGTGGGGCGGCGCGTGTTCATTGACCACGGCATGGGGGTGGTGGTGGGCGAGACCGCCGAGATCGGCGACGACTGCACCATCTACCAGGGCGTGACCCTGGGCGGGACCTCGCTCTACAAGGGGGTGAAGCGCCATCCCACGCTAGGTGCGAACGTGGTGGTGAGCGCCGGTGCCAAGGTGCTCGGCGGCTACACCATCGGCGACGGCGCGCGCATCGGCTCCAACGCTGTGGTGCTCAAGCCGGTGCCGCCGGGCGCTACCGCGGTCGGCATCCCGGCGCGCATCATCCTGCCGGACGCACCCAGCGGGCAGCAGGGCGCCAAGCAGGAGTTCTCCGCCTATGGCATCACGCCGAACGCAGACGACCCGGTCTCGCTGGCGCTCAAGAGCCTGATCGACAACGCGGCGCAACAGCACGAGCGGCTGGAGACCGTGATGGCCGCGCTGGACCGGCTCGGCGAGCATCTCGAGAACACGCCGAACGACCGCTTCGATGCGAGCGAGCTGCGCAAGCTGATGAAGTAGTTTGATGAAGCAGGTCGATGAAGCTGGTCGATAAAGTCGGTCGATAAAGCGCAGCGGGAGATTCGGCGTCAGCTTACTTGTGGCAGCACGCTGAATCCGCCCGCGTCAAGTTGCAGCACGGCGGCGCGTGGCCGCTTGCCGTCGAGGTCCCAGTCGGTCAGCACCCAGCGCACGCCTTCCGGGCTCTCGTGCCGGGCGGGGCGGTGCGTATGGCCATGCACCAGGGCTGGGGCCTGGCTGGCGCGCAATAGCGCAGCCACGGCTTGCGGCGTGGTGTCGCCGTAGTCTGGCGGTGCGTCGCGGCGGGCTTGCGTGCGGCCCGCTTCGCTATCGGCGCGCAGGCGGCGCGCCACGCGCAGCCGCAGCGTCAACGGCAGCGACAGGAATACCCGCTGCACCCAGCGCTTGCGGGTCCAGTGGCGAAACCGCATATAGCGCTCGTCGTCGGTGCACAGCATGTCACCGTGGCTGAGCACCACGCGCTGGCCGGCGCAGTCGATCACGGTGGGGTCGGGCAGCAAGGTGGCGCCAGCGGCGCGCGCAAAACGCTGCCCCAGCAGGAAGTCGCGGTTGCCGTGCATCAGGTAGACCTGGACGCCGCGTTCGGCAAGCTGGCGCAGCCTGGCGGCCACCTGCGCCGCGAAGGGGCTGTCGGTTTCTTCGTCGCCAACCCAGAATTCGAAAAAATCACCCAGGATGAACAGGGCGCGCGCCTCTTGCGCCGCGCGTTCGAGCACGTGCTCGAAGGAGGCCAGCGTGCGCGGCATGCCGGGGGTGAGATGCAGGTCGGAAATGAACCACGCCGGCGCAGGCACCGCAAGGGCGCCGGCCGCCGGCGTGGATGGGGTCACAGTCATGCTGTTGGAAAGAGATGCTGGCCTGACGGCATGGAGCGACCCCGCGGGGCCCGGTGGAACGTGTCCCGGTGATGGCCCGTGGCTTATTCGACCACCACGGCCTTTTCGATGACCACGTCTTCGAGCGGCACGTCCTGGTGGAAGCCAGCGCTGCCGGTACGCACGCCCTTGATTTTCTCGACCACGTCGGAGCCGTCGGTCACCTTGCCGAACACGGCGTAGCCGAAGCCTTGCGGGGTCGGCGAGGTGAAGTTCAGGAAGTCATTGTCGACCGCGTTGATGAAGAACTGCGCGGTGGCCGAGTGCGGTGCGTTGGTACGCGCCATGGCAACCGTGTAGCGATCGTTCTTCAGGCCGTTGCCGGCTTCGTTCTCGATCGGGGCATCGGTGCCCTTTTGCTTCATGCCGGGCTCGAAGCCGCCGCCCTGGATCATGAAGTTCTTGATCACGCGGTGAAAAATGGTGTTGTCGTAGTGGCCCTTGCGCACATACGACAGGAAGTTCTCAACCGACTTCGGTGCCTTTTCAGCGTCGAGTTCGATGGTGATGACACCCTGGTTGGTGTGGAGTTCTACCTTGGACATTTGCGTTCCTTTGTTCGGTGTTTGTTCGGCGGTTATTTGACGACAGTAGCCGACTCGATCACGATCGGCGTGGCCGGCACATTACGCATCGGGCCATACGAGGTGGTGGGCGCGTTCTTCATCTTGTCGACGGTATCCATGCCTTCCACCACCTTGCCGAACACGGCATAGCCGTTACCGTCCGGCGACGGATAGTCGAGACTCGAATTATCCACCACATTGATGAAGAACTGGGCGGTGGCGGAGTTCGGATCGCTGGTGCGCGCCATGGCCACCGTGCCGGCCTTGTTCTTCAGCCCGTTCTGGGCTTCCAGCGGGATCGCCGCGCGCGTGGGCTTTTGCTTCATGTCGCGGTCAAAGCCACCGCCTTGCACCATGAAGCCATTGATCACGCGGTGGAAGATGGTACCGCTATAGAAGCCGCTCTTCACGTACTCCATGAAGTTCGCGACAGTCTTGGGCGCGGCGTCCGGATAAACCTCGAGCGTGAACTTGCCGGCGCTGGTGACGAACTGCACCCGTTCGGTTTTCGTCTGCTGTGCCTGCGCGGCCAGCGGCGAGAGCGCCATGGCTGCGGCGGCGATGCCGGCAAGGACTAGGCGACGCGAAAAGATCATGCTTGACTCCGTGGATCGGGGAAACGATAGGGCCTGGCAGGGTAGCGGCCCGGCCCGTTGGGCAAGGTATTTAAGGCTTGGGCGCCGTGGCCGGCTTGCTGGCTGCCGCGCCTGGCCCTCGGGCGCCGTCTGCCGGCGGCTGGATGGCCTCGACAGGCTGCAATTGCTTGAGGCTGGCAGCGGCGCCCGCATCCTTGGGATTGCGCCGCAGTGCATTGCGGTAGGCATTCTCGGCCAGGCGGCGGTAGACGTCGCCAAGGTTGGCATAGCCCACGGCGAAATCGGGTTTGACATCGATCGCGATCAGCAATTCCGCTTCGGCGCGCTTCAAGTCCCCGCGCTTGGCGTACAGCAGCGCCAGGTTGTTGTGCGGTTCGGGCAACTCAGGGAAGTCCTGGGCCATGGATTGCAGCGCCGCGATGGCCTCGTCCTCGCGCCCGGCCTGGGCCAGGGCCCAGGCCCGCTCGAAGCGTGCCTGGGCATTGCGCGGGTTGGTGGCCAGCACGCGGTCGAAGCGGTCGATGGCCTCGCCGTATTGCTGATGCGCCGCCGCCTTCTCGGCGTCCGCCATGCCAGGGTCGGCCGAGCGCACGCCGCCTGGTGTCGTGGCCGGCACCGCGAGCGATAGCGGACCGTTCTGCGCGCGCGCAGGCCCCGCTACGGCAAGGAGGCCTGCCAGGATCGCCGCCAGGGCGAATGAGGCGGCCGCAATGCGTTGGCGCGCGGGCTGGGATGACACGGTTGCTAGGGTGGGCAGGAACAGGCTCATGTAAGGGCGGTCCGTTATACTCCGCGGCATTCTAGCAAAGCGCGGCCATGCCGGCCCGGGTATCGGCGCGCCGGCCTGCGCTGGCCCGGCCCGAGCCGGCTTGGCCGTGGCGAGGTGCAAGGCGGGCGACGGCCTGCCGCGCTCGGGCGCTTCCGGTAAGATATGGGTCGCGCCAGGCTTTGCGTTGGCGCAAGTTGCCGGTCTCGCGAATGGCGCGACAATGGCGCCAATCCCTCATCCATTCACCTCGTTTCATGCATCCTCTGAATATCTACAACACGCTCGCGCGTGAAAAGCAGCCTTTCGTGCCAATCGAACCCGGCCGTGTACGCATGTATGTCTGCGGCATGACGGTGTACGACTATTGCCACGTCGGCCATGCGCGCGTGATGGTGGTATTCGACATGGTGCAGCGCTGGCTGCGCACCGCCGGCTACGACGTGACGTATGTACAGAACATCACCGACATCGATGACAAGATCATTCGCCGCGCCGCGGAGAATGGCGAGACCATCGGCGCGCTGACCGACCGCTTCATCCGCTACATGCACGAAGACGCCGACGCGCTCGGCATCCAGCGCCCGGACCATGAGCCGCGCGCCACCGACTACGTGCCGCAGATGCTCGACATCATCAGCAAGCTCGAAGCCCGCGGCCTGGCCTACCACGCCAGCGATGGCGACGTGAACTACGCCGTGCGCAAGTTTCCCAACTACGGCCGCCTGTCGGGCAAGTCGCTGGAGGACCTGCGCGCCGGCGAGCGCGTGGCCACCAACGAAGCCAAGCACGATCCGCTCGACTTCGTCCTGTGGAAGTCCGCCAAGGAAAGCGAGCCCGCCGAAAGCAAGTGGGATTCCAAGTGGGGCTCGGGCCGCCCGGGCTGGCATATCGAGTGCTCGGCGATGAGCTGCGCCTTGCTGGGCGAGCATTTCGACATCCACGGCGGTGGCGCCGACCTGCAGTTCCCGCACCACGAGAACGAGATCGCGCAGTCCGAGGGCGCGAGCGGCAAGACGTTCGTCAACCTGTGGATGCACAACGGCTTCGTGCGCATCAACGACGAGAAGATGTCGAAGTCGCTCGGCAACTTCTTCACCATCCGCGATGTGCTCAAGGAGTACGACGCCGAGGTGGTGCGCTTCTTCATCCTGCGCGCGCACTACCGCAGCCCGCTGCACTACAGCAATGTCCACCTGGAAGACGCTCGTCACTCGCTGACGCGCCTGTACACGGCGCTCAAGGACGTGCAGCCCGATGTCCTGCCGCTGGACTGGGAAGAGGCGCATGCGCGGCGCTTTGTCGATGCAATGGGCGATGACTTCAATACGCCAATCGCCATGGCCGTGCTGTTCGACCTGGCGGGCGAAGTCAATCGCACCGGCTCCGGCGCGATGGCGCGCCAGCTCAAGGGCCTGGCCGCCACGCTGGGCCTGCTCGGGCGCGACGCCCATGCGTTCCTGCAAGGCGGCAAGCCGGCCGATGGCCTGGAGCCGGAGCAGATCGAGGGGCTGATCGCGGCGCGCAAGCAGGCCAAGGCCGAGCGCAATTTTGCCGAAGCCGACCGCATCCGTGCCGAGTTGCTGGCGGGCGGCGTGGTTCTCGAGGACAAGCCCGGCGGTGCTACCGAGTGGAGGCGCGCTTGAACGCTGCCGTGCGCAAGACGGCGACGCCCGCGGCGCCGTCCAAGACTGCTGCGACCACCAAGGCCAAGCCCGCGGCCAAGCCGCCGGCGCCCGCGAAGCTGCCTGCAAAGTCGCCGAAGGCGAGCCCGGCGGCGAAAGTTGCCAGGCCTGTGAAAGCGGCCGCCAAGGCTGTCGGCAAGTCACCTGGCCCGGTGCTCAAGGCGGACGGCAAGCCCGCCCTCAAGACCGGCACGCGCGCGGCCAAGGCGCCCGTGCTGCCGCAAGCCGAGGCGCTGCCCCTGCCGGTCGAAACGGTGGTGGATGCCGTGCGTCCGGCTTATTGGGACGAGGCCTGCGCCGACCTGATGAAGCGCGACCGCATCCTGCGCAAGATGATCCCCACCTACGGCCCCGCGCACCTGATCTCGCGCGGCGACCCGTTCATCACGCTGGCCCGCTCCGTGGTGGGCCAGCAGATCTCGGTGAAGGCCGCGCAGACGGTGTGGGAGCGGCTGGTGGCGGTTTGTCCCAAGCTCACGCCGGCGCAGATGCTCAAGGCGGGGCACGACAACCTGGCCGCCTGCGGCCTGTCGCGCCGCAAGGCGGAATACATCGTCGACCTTGCCGAGCATTTCAAGGCAGGGCGCGTGCATGTGAATAGCTGGACCGAGATGGATGACGAAGCCGTCATCGCGGAGCTGACGCAGATCCGCGGCATTGGCCGCTGGACCGCCGAAATGTTCCTGATGTTCAACCTGATGCGGCCCAATGTGCTGCCGCTCGATGACGTCGGGTTGATCAACGCCATCTCGGCAAATTATTTCAGTGGCGAGCCCGTCACGCGCAGCGAGGCGCGCGAGGTGGCGGCCAACTGGGAGCCCTGGCGCACCGTCGCCACCTGGTACATGTGGCGCAGTCTTGATCCCCTGCCTGTGACGTATTAGGCTGGAAGGCAGCAAAATTTGCATGGAAGTGCGCGAGACTGCATCCGCAGACTTGCGGTTTAGTGGGCGAATTCCGGTAGAATGCGCTCCTTCACAGACAGGTACGCGAGTCTCATGAAAACCACCTTCCTAGATTTTGAGCAGCCGATTGCCGAACTCGAGGCAAAGATCGAAGAACTGCGATTTGTGCAGGACGATTCGGCTGTCGATATCTCCGAAGAGATTTCGCGGCTGGCCGGCAAGAGCCAGCAGCTTACCAAGGACATCTACGCCAACCTGACCCCATGGCAGGTGGCACAGATCGCCCGGCACCCGCAGCGTCCTTACACGCTGGACTATGTGCGGGAGATCTTCACCGACTTCCACGAACTGCACGGCGACCGCAACTTTGCCGACGATCTCTCCATCGTGGGCGGCCTGGCCCGCTTCAACGGGCAGGCGTGCATGGTGATCGGTCACCAGAAGGGACGCGACACCAAAGAGCGCGCGATGCGCAACTTTGGCATGCCCAAGCCCGAGGGCTACCGCAAGGCCAAGCGCCTGATGGAGTTGGCCGACAAGTTCAGCCTGCCGATCTTCACCTTCGTCGACACCCCGGGTGCATTCCCCGGCATCGACGCCGAAGAGCGCGGCCAGTCCGAAGCCATCGGTCACAATCTCTACGTGATGGCGGGCCTCAAGGTGCCCCTGATCGCCACCATCATCGGCGAAGGCGGCTCGGGCGGCGCACTGGCGATTGCCGTGGGTGACGTGGTGCAGATGCTGCAGTTCGCCACCTACGCCGTGATCTCGCCGGAAGGCTGCGCTTCCATCCTGTGGAAGACCGCCGAGAAGGCGCCGGAAGCTGCCGAAGCCCTCGGCCTGACCGCGCACCGTCTCAAGGCGCTTGGCCTGATCGACAAGATCGTCAGCGAGCCGCTGGGCGGCGCGCACCGCGACGTCAAGGGCATGGCCGCCATGCTCAAGCGTTCGCTGGCCGATTCGCTGCGCCAGTTCCAGGGCATGAGCGTGAAGGAGTTGCAAGCGCGTCGCAATGAGCGTCTGCTGGCTTATGGCAAGTTCAAGGAAACCGGCGCACCGGGCTGACCCGTCCGCCGGCTTGACCGACAAGGTCGCACAGGCGCTTCAGGCCGGTGCGGCCTTTGTTGTTTCTGGCGGCGGCGCACGGGCAGGCACGGTGGCGGTGGCACTCTCCGGCGGACGCGATTCGGTCGCGCTGCTGCACGCGCTGCGTGCGGCGGTGGTGGCGTCGTCGCTGCCGCTGCGCGTGGTGGCGCTGCATGTGCATCATGGCCTGCAGGCTGAGGCGGACAAGTGGGACGTGTTCTGCGCGACGCTGTGCGCCGACTGGCAACTGCCGTTTTACAGCCAGCGTGTCTCGGTCAGCCAGGGGCGGGGCGAAGGGCTGGAGGCGGCGGCGCGCCGCGCGCGCTACGCTGCGCTCGAAGCCATGTGCGACGAGGCCGGGGCGGAGTTGCTGCTGTTTGCCCATCACCTGGACGACCAGGTCGAGACGGTGCTGCTGCGCCTGTTCCGTGGCGCCGGGCTGGCCGGGCTTGGCGGCATGCCGAGCCTGCGCAGGCTCGGGGCGAGGCAGCAGATCGTCTTGCTGCGCCCGTGGCTCGACGTCGGTCGCGACGACATCGATGCGTACTGCGCCGTGAATGCGCTCCCCTGGATCGATGATCCTTCCAATGACGATTCCCGATTCGCCCGCAACGCGCTGCGGCAGCACATGCCCGCGCTGGCCGCGGCGTTTCCCGCGTTGCGCGCCAACGTGGCGCAAGCTGCTGCTCACCTGGCGCAGGCCGGCGAATTGCTCGACGCGCTGGCTACGCAATGGATGGCGGGGCTGGTGCGCACGCCACGCGATGCCAGCACGCTGGCTGAACTCGATCTTGCCGGACTGCGCGCGCTGCCGCCGGCCGAGGCCGACGCCGTGCTGCGGCTGTGGCTGCGCGAGCTTGGCACGCAGGCCCCGTCCACCGCGCGGCTGTCCGCCATGCGCGCGCAACTGATCGAGCATGAAGGCGGCGAGCCTGCCATCCAGCACGAGACCTTGATGTTGCATCGCTTCAGGGGGCGCGTGCTGGCCCGCCGCGCGGGGCCGGCCATCGAGTCTGAAGACCTGGCGCTGCACTGGCAGGGCGAGGCACGCCTGGCCGTGCCTGCCTGGCACGGTGAGTTGCGCTTTAGGCGCGACGATACCTTCGGCCTGCCGGAGGCGATGCTGCACCGGCCCCTGCGCCTCGCCGCGCGCCAAGGCGGCGAGCGCATCGTGCTGCGCCCGGGCGGACCCGCGCGCGCGCTCAAGCAGGCCTACCAGGAGGCTGGCGTGCCGATGGCGCGGCGTGCGCGGCTGCCGCTGCTGTGGTCGGGCGATCAGCTCGTGTTCGCGGCGGGCCTTGGCATGCACCGGCGCTGGCCGGATGCGCCGGCCGCGCCGCGCTGGCGTGTCGAATGGGTCGAGTGGGTCGAGCCGGTCGCATCGCCCGGGCAGGGCGCAGCCGCCGAGTAAGCCTCGGCAGGCCGCTTTCCGCCCGCAATATTCCTCGCGCGCCACTTGCGTGGCCGTCGTCCGAGCCGCCCACACCTTGCCTTGGGGCTCCCCTTCGTGTATTTTCAAGGGTTTGCACAATCGCTGGTGTCGACAAACAGATGGCTCTCATCGTTCACAAATACGGTGGCACTTCGATGGGTTCTCCGGAACGCATCAAGAATGTCGCCAAGCGCGTTGCCAAATGGCATCGTGCAGGTCACCGCGTAGTCGTGGTGCCTTCGGCCATGTCAGGCGAGACCAATCGCTTGCTTGGCCTTGCCAAGGAAATTTCGGCGCAGCCGAGCCCGCGCGAGCTGGATATGCTGGCCGCCACCGGCGAGCAAGCCAGTTCCGCGTTGCTCGCGATTGCGCTGCAAAGCGAGGGCGTCGACGCGATCAGCTACACCGGCTGGCAAGTGCCGGTGAAGACCGACTCGTCCCATACCAAGGCCCGCATCGAGTCCATCGATGACGAGCGCATCCTGGCCGATCTCGACGCCGGGCGCGTGGTGGTGGTCACGGGCTTCCAGGGCATCGACGACAACGGCAACATCACCACGCTTGGCCGCGGTGGTTCCGATACCTCGGCCGTGGCGATCGCCGCTGCCATCGAGGCTGAGGAATGCCTGATCTACACCGACGTGGACGGGGTCTACACCACCGATCCGCGCGTGGTGGAAGACGCTCGCCGCCTGGACCAGATCACCTTCGAGGAAATGCTGGAAATGGCCAGCCTGGGCTCCAAGGTGCTGCAGATCCGCTCGGTGGAATTCGCCGGCAAGTACCGCGTGAAGACCCGCGTGCTGTCGTCGCTCACCGACCCCCTGATGCCCCTCGAGCAAGAAATGCACTCGGGCACGCTGATCACTTTTGAGGAAAATTCTGAAATGGAAGCAGCCGTCATCTCCGGCATCGCCTTTGCCCGTGACGAGGCGAAGATCACCGTCCTGGGCGTGCCCGACAAGCCCGGCATCGCATACCAGATCCTGGGCCCGGTGGCCGACGCCAACATCGACGTCGACATGATCATCCAGAATCAGTCCGTCGACGGCAAGACCGACTTCACCTTCACCGTGCCGCGCGGCGAATACCAGCGCGCGCTTGCCATCCTCAACGATAGCGTGAAGGCGCACATCGGCGCCGCCAGCGTATCGGGCGACCCGAAGGTGTCGAAGGTCTCGGTCGTCGGCGTGGGCATGCGCTCGCACGTCGGCATCGCCAGCAAGATGTTCCGCACGCTGTCCGAAGAAGGCATCAACATCCAGATGATCTCCACGTCGGAAATCAAGATCTCGGTGCTGATCGACGAGAAGTACATGGAGCTCGCCGTGCGCGCGCTGCATAAGGTGTTCGAGCTGGATCAGGCGTGATCCATGCAAGGCAGGCCGCGTGCGGTCTGCGCTTCTAACGGGCTGTGCAAGTTTTTTCAATTAGTCATCGAATCACCGTTGACCAATTGAAATCTGACCGATAGAATACGCGCTTCGTTGTGTGGCCTCCCTCACACAACGGCAGATTTGGGAGACGTGGCCGAGAGGTCGAAGGCACTCCCCTGCTAAGGGAGCATCCGGGCCAAAACCTGGATCGAGGGTTCGAATCCCTCCGTCTCCGCCACTACATCAGTATTGGCGGCGGAACCCCGGAAGATTGCGGTCTTCCGGGGTTTTGTTTTTTGTGCTCCCCGTTTCATTGCTGCTCCCGCGTGTGTGCGCATGTGTATCTGACACAGACTGACCGGGAGCCAGCATGTACCTCGCCCGCCGAGACGGCATCCACGACCTGCGCAAGCGCGTGCCGATGGACCGCATGGCGTCGTTGGCAAGCGAGAGATCTTGCGCCGCTTCAGCGTCAAGGACCGGGCCATCGACCGCGCACGAATCGATCGCGCCGGTCAGTCAGGCTGCATCACGCCCATGATGCGCCGGCCGAGCGAGATGCCCCACTGGGCCAGGCGCCTGTCCACGGCCCACTGGCTTCGATCCCACACCGCGAGTGCGTCGTCGATGCGCTCCCCGCCGGCCTGCAGCGCGCGCGCCAGGGCCACGGCATTGGCTGCCGCCTTGCCCGCGCCCGCGCCGGTATGCGGACGCACCACGAAGGTGGCATCGCCTAGCAGCACGGCGCGGCCAAAGCGCATGCGGGGCGCTGCGTAGTCCTGGATCAGCTGCAGGAAGGGATCGGGAGTCGATGCCGGTTCATTGCGGGCATCCTTGTTTCGATAGATGCCCGAGGCGCGCACTCCATGCGTCGGGACCTTTGGCAGCGGCGGGTAGGCGCGGCTCAACTCGCATGGTAGGAGCCGTGTTGAGCGGCAACAATCAGACGGGTGGTCTGTGACGCCCAAACCAAAGTGTGAGAGGGTGGTGTGCCGGCGCGATGGCGAGGGCGGGAGGTGCGCGACCCGGCCGAGCGCGCCGTTCGCCTACCGGCCACCCGCATTCACGCCGCAGCTGGATAATCGGTGTAGCCTGCAGCACCGCCGCCGAAGAATGACGTGGCATCTGGTGCGGTCAAGGGCAGGCCGCCGCGCAGCCGGGCGGGCAGATCGGGATTGGCGATGAACGGGCGGCCGAAGGCAATGATGTCGGCGCGGCCGCTGGCGAGCGCGTGTTCGGCGGTGTCGCGGCCGTAGCCGCCCGCCAGCATCAGCACGCCGCGGTAGGCCGCGCGCAATTGCTGGATGATCGCGTCCCAGCGGGGATCGGCGTGCTCCTCCTTGACGGTGCCGACCATGGCCGGCTCGACCAGGTGCAGGTAGGCCAGGCCCCGGGTGTCGAGCTGGCGCACGATGTAGCCGAAGGTTTCTTCGGGCGACGCATCTCCCATGCCCATGAAGCGCCCCATGGGCGTCAGCCGCACGGCAACGCGCGCGGGCCCGACCTCCGCCGCGATTGCGTCCACCACCTCCAGCAGCAGCCGTGCCCTGTTCTTGATGCTGCCGCCGTAGGCGTCGTCGCGCTGGTTGCTGTTGGAGTTGATGAACTGGTCGAGCAGGTAGCCGTTGCCCGCGTGGATCTCCACGCCGTCCATGCCGGCAGCCATGGCGTTGCGGGCGGCGTGCCGGTAGTCGGACACGATATCGTGGATGCCGGCCAGGGTCAGCGCCTGTGGCACAGGCACGTCGCCCCAGGCGCCGTTGCCCTGCGCGTCGATAATGAAGGTCTTGCCGGGGACGGGCAGGGCGCTGGGCGCCACTGGCAGCGCGCCGCCGGGCTGGAACACCGGGTGCGAGACGCGGCCGACGTGCCACAGTTGCATGAAGATGACGCCGCCTTGCCCATGCACGGCGTCGCTGACCGCTTGCCATCCCTGGATTTGCGCCTCGCTATGGATGCCCGGTGTCCAGGCGTAGCCCTGCCCCTGCTGCGAGATCTGCGTGGCTTCGGTGACGATCAGCGCCGCGCCGGCACGCTGCCGGTAGTACTCGACATTCATGTCGGTGGGGACGTTACCGGGCTGGCCGGCGCGTGAGCGCGTCAGCGGCGCCATGGCAACGCGATGCGCCAGGGTATGGTTGCCGAGGCGAACGGGGGTGAAGAGATGGTGGGTCACGGTGGTTCTCCGTCAGGTGCGATGGGTCGGCGGCAGCAGGCTTGCCTTCGCGCTGCGCTGGCTGTCTCGAAAAGAGCTGACCTGAAGGTTAGGTGCTAACCCGTCGCCGGAGAATCGGGCTACAGCGCAACGTTGCGTTGCGCTGGCGGCAAGGGGATGGGGGACGGGGTGGAGGCGTCAGCCGCCTGCTTCGCTCCGGCCGGTCGGCCCGGGAATCCGCGAGAGAAAGTCGAGAAAGGCGGCGATGCGCCGCGAGCCGCGCTGGTTGGGCAGGTAAAGCGCGGAGATGGCCGAGCTGGCGCGGTTGGGGTTGACGGTCCAGTCTTCCAGGAGCGCGGTCAGCCGTCCGCTCTGGATATCGTCGTCGACCAGCCAGTCGGGCAGCAGGGCGATGCCGCCGTCGGCCAGCGCCAGTTCGCGCAGCACTTCGGCGTTGTTGCTCTTGAAGGTGCCCGGAACGGGCACCCGGATTTCCTCGGTGCCGCGCAGCAAGGTCCACATCTGCTGGCCCGCGCCGTACGTGAAGCGCAGGCACGCGTGCCCGGCCAGCTCCGCCGGCGCGGTGGGGATGCCGCGCTGCTGCAGATAGCCAGGACTTGCCACCACCCTGCGCCGGAACGTGCCGATCTGACGCGCCACCACTTCGTCGAGCGACGCGGCGCTGCCCAGGCGGATGGATAGATCGATGCGTTCGCCAAGCAGGTCGACAATCTCGTCGGTCAGCGTGACTTCCAGTTCCAGCTTCGGATACTGCGCGATCAGGCTGCCGAGGAACGGCGCAATGCAGCGGCGCCCGAACGCCACCGGCAGCGACACGCGAAGCTGGCCCACCGGCGTATCGCCACGGTCGGCGATCAGCGCGTCGGCTTCCGCCACCGCGTCGAGGATCTTGCGCGCCCGTTGGTAATAGGCCGCGCCGGCCTCGGACACCGTCACCTGCCGTGTCGACCGGTTCAGCAGCACGGTGCCCAGCTCCTCCTCCAGGCTGTCCATCATGCGGGTCACCGATGACGTGGCCAGGTTGACCCGGCGCGCGGCGGAGGAGAACCCCTTGGCGTCGACCGTCTCGACGAACAGCTTCAATGCCAGCAGCTTGTCCATAGGTAGGACTCCAGCGGTAAGAGTGCCGTCTATCCCTGCAGGGGCTCAGTTGCCGGGCTTGTCGGGCGCGCGCAGGGAGCGCATGACGGCAGGCGCACCGTGGAGAAACATGTCCACCTTGCGGCGGATCACGGCGCCGATGTCCGCGGGCACCTTGAGGCCATAGACCCATTTGCGCACGCCGAGATAGAAGATGGCCGCGTGCAGGCCCCAGATCAACTCGACCTCGGCTTCCAGCTCGGCCGCATTGCGCGGCTCCGGGATGCCGTACGCGGCGCGAACTTCGGCCAGCACGGGCAGGAAGACCTTGCTGCGCAGCTTGTTGAGGTACTTGTTGTTGATGCCTTCGCGCGTGAGGCCGGCAAAGATGAAAACCCGGATCCATTCCTCGCGCAGGATCACGGACGCATAGTCGAGGTAGAACGCATACAGCCGTTCGGTCAGCGGCGTGGCGCGATCGGCGATCTGGCGTTCCCAGTCGGGCCGCCATTGGAACACTTCGCTGTAGACGCGGTCGATCAGCGCCTCCTTGCTGGAGAAGTAGCGGTACAGCAAAGGCTGGGTGACGCCAATCTGCTTGGCGAGATCGCGTGTGCTGCCGGAGAAACCGTTGCGCGTGAAGTGCTCGATGGCCTTTTGCACGATCTGTTGCTCCCGCTCTTCGGGGAGCAGCCGTTTCGCGGTCTTGACCGGGGCTGGGGTCTCCGGCGGCGTTGCGTCTCGTTTCATTCGTTCACCTGTGACAGGCACGTCCCGTGCGGAGCGTTTGCGGCATTGTACCAATCGGGTGATAAATTGTGAGGCGCGGCCGGGCTGCCGGCCGTGGGGCCGGCAGCACAGGACACGGGACCTACTGCGGCTTGACCAGCCCGAGCTCGCAATCGACCAGCTGATTGTTGAAGGCGCCGCGTTCGCGCGCACCGCGCGCTGACCGGTCGGTGACCGAGAACACGTAAATGCCGGCAAAGGCCACCAGCATGGAGAACAGCGCCGGATATTCGTAGGGGTAGATGGCGCGCGCATGGCCAAGCACCTGCACCCACACGGTCGGGCTCAGCACCGTCAGCACCACCGCGCTCAGCAAACCAAGAGAGCCGCCCACCACAGCGCCCCGCGTGGTCAGTCCGCGCCAGTAGATCGACAGCAGCAGCACCGGGAAATTCGAGCTGGCGGCGATCGAAAAGGTCAGGCTGACGATAAAGGCAATGGTCTGCTTCTCGAACAGTATGCCCAGCAGGATAGACAGTACGCCCAGCACGAGCGTGGTCATCCGGGAGACGCGCATCTCCTCCTTGTCGGTGGCGTTGCCCTGGCGCAGAACCTTGGCATAGAGGTCGTGCGAGATGGCGGAGGAGCCGGCCAGCGTCAGCCCCGCCACCACGGCCAGGATGGTCGAGAACGCCACCGCGCAGATGAAGCCGAGGAACAGGTTGCCGCCGACGGCATGGGCCAGGTGCACGGCCACCATGTTGACGCCGCCGATCACCGCGCCGGCAGGTGTGTGGTAGGCCGGATCGCTGGCGACCAGCGCGATGGTGCCGAAGCCGATGATGATGATCAGCGCGTAGCCGATGCCGACGATGCCGGTGGCGTACAGGATGCTCTTGCGTGCCGCCTTGACGTCGCCAACGGTGAAGAAGCGCATCAGGATATGTGGCAGGCCGGCGGTGCCGAAGATCAGCGCCAGGCCGAGCGATACCGCCGAGACAGGATCGGAGACCAGACCGCCCGGGCGCATGATGGCCGCATGCTTGCCGTGGGCCTCGATGGCCTGCGCGAACAGCGCATTCAGGCTGAAGCCGAAGCGGCTCATGACCATGAATGCCATGAAAGCGGCGCCCGCCAGCAGCAGCACCGCCTTGATGATCTGGATCCAGGTGGTGGCCAGCATGCCGCCGAAGAACACATAGACCACCATCAACACGCCGACCAGCACGACCGCCGCCGTGTAGCTGAAGCCGAACAGCAGCTCCACCAGCTTGCCGGCCCCCACCATCTGCGACACCAGGTACAGCAGCACGATGACAATGGAGCTGGACGCGGAAAATGCGCGGATGGGGCGCTGCCGCAGGCGGTAGGAGACCACGTCCGCCAGCGTGAAGCGGCCCAGGTTGCGCAGTGGCTCGGCGATCAGGAACAGGATGATCGGCCAGCTGGCGAGAAAGCCGATGGAGTAGATCAGGCCGTCGTAGCCGCTGGTGAAGACCAGCGCGGAGATGCCCAGCAGGGAGGCCGCCGACATGTAATCGCCGGCAATCGCCCAGCCGTTCTGCAGGGCTGTGATCTTGCCGCCCGCCGCATAGTGGTCGGCCACGCTGTGGTTGCTCCTGGCCGCCCAGCGCGTGACCACGAGCGTGGCGGCGACGAACATCAGGAACATGGCGATGGCGATGACGTTCATGCCCTGGCCCACCGAGCCCGGCGCCGCAAAGGCTGGCAAGGAGGTGAGCAATAGTGCCGCGCCGATGGCGCAGAGGTTGGCTTGCTTCATTTTGCTGCCCCTTGCTTGATTTCGCTGATCCGCTGGTCGTACACGGTGTTGGTGCGATGCACATACACCGCAACCAGCAGGAAGGTCAGCGCGAACATGCCGAAGCCCACGGGAATGCCCACGCTCATGGGCTGGCCCAGGGTCAGTTGCCGGCCCAGCAGCGCGGGCCGGAAGGCGAGCGTGAGGATGTAGCCGAAGTACACCGCCAGCATGATGGCGGTCAGGGCCCACGCGAACCTGCGCCGCGCGCTTACCAGGGACTGGAATGCCGGATCGGCGAGCAGGGGATTCGGTGGGGGCGCAGCGAGCGCGGCGCTTTCGCGGGCGGCTGCGGCAAAGGTGGGGGCGGTGTGTTCCAAGGTTGTCTCCGTTGGGGGCGGTGGGTCTGGCGGGAGTGCGGCGGTGCGCTCAGAAGCGCGTCGACACCGCCGTCTCGCGCATCACGGCTTCCGGCGTGCGATAGCGCTCGGCCATATGGCGGTCGGTCTCGTTCTTGAGCTGCGCCTGCATGTAGGCGCCGAGGTGGCGCGCGTGCTGGACGATGGCCGCGCCCACCTGCACGCGCTCGGCGCTGTAGCTTTCCAGTGCGGCACTGACGCTGTCATGCGCTTGCAGTGCCTTGACCAGCGCGATGGCGTCGCCCGCGGCCTTGGTCACGCCCATGCCGCAGTGCGGGCGAGCCACGAAGGCGGCGTCGCCGAGCAGCGCCACGCGCCCGAAGGCCATGCGCGGCACCTCAAGGTCGAAGATGGGCTGGAACAGCGGCTGCGCGGCCTTGGTCACGACCTCGCCGAACTGTGGCGCCAGGTTGGCCAGCGCGGCTTGCTCCATGCTGGCAAGCACGTCCGGGCGGATCAGCGCCGGCGGGATGCCGCCGGACCAGCGCTTGCCGCTGGCGTCGGTCAGCAGGTCGGGCAGGTCCACGTCTTCGCTGGTGGCGCGGTACCACACGAAGTTGTAGCGGCGCTCGCCAACCCGGGTGCTGTTGCCCTGGCCCGCCACCGGGTAGCCGAGAATCTGCTCGCGCGGCGGCAGGCAGAAGGCGAACTTCTCGAACAGCATGTCGCGCGTGGCTTTGCTCAGGCTCGTCTCGTCCACCAGGCCGCGCCAGGCGATGTACCCTGCGTACTGGAGCCTGGCCCCGGGCAACAGGTCCTCGCGCATTGCGGAGCGCAAGCCGTCCGCGGCGATGACAAGATCGGCGTGATGGATCGAGCCGTCGTCCAGCATCACCACGGCGCGGCCGGGCTCGCTGCGCACCGACACCACATTGGCGCCCGTGTGGTAGGTGCCCCCGGTGAAGGCGGATCGCAGCACGTGGTACATCTTGCCCCAAGCCGTCAGCGTTTGCGGCAGCTCACGCTGCGACAGCACGCTGCCGTCCTGGCCCAGCGTCAGCCGGGACTTCACCTGCACACCGATGGCGTCGTCCACCTCGACCCCGGCGGCGGCCAGGGCCTCGAACAATTCCGGGTGCGTGACGATGCCTGCGCCGCGCCCGGCAAGGGCTTCGGGAACGCGCTCGCATACCTCCACTTCCCACCCGCCGCGGGCAAGCAGGTTGGCCGCGAACAGCCCGCCCAGCGAGCCGCCCACGATGATGGCCTTCGGCCTTGTCGATCGGGTTGTCATGATCAGTCTCCTGCCACTTCGGGGTGGGGCGCGCGCGCGCCGTTGCCCGGGATTTCAAGGCCCGCCACCTCGGCGGCGGGGTAGTTCAGTTCGATGGTGACGCCGGAAGGGTCCTCGATGAACACCTGATGCAGGCCCAGGCTGGGGACCGTGCGGTCGCGCCATGGGATGCCCTCGGCTTCCAGCTTCGCCCACATCTGCGCCACGCCCGTGGCCAGGAACGCGATGTGGTCGAGGGTGCCGGTGCCCGCCGCCGAGGGGGCGCGGTCGCCGAGGTAGGCGGACAGCCCGCCGGGGTTGCCGGGGTCGGCGCCGATGATGTGGACCGTGCCGAAGTCACCTTCATCCCCGCCCATGTACAGCCACGCGCCGGGGAAGTCGAAGGGCGGGCGATAGCCTTGCCTGAAGCCGAGAATGCGTTCGTAGAAAGCGCAGGATTGCTCGACGTCCGTGGTGCGGATCGAGAAGTGCGCGAGCTTGCGGATGGTCATGGTTGCCTCTGTTACTCTACTATTGATCGATCGATTAGTGATCGTGTGATAAATTGTAGGGCAGCTGAAGAGAACGGCCAAGAGCGAAAAAGGGGAGGGCTTACCCTGATCGGCACAATGCTGCATGCCGGCTGCGCCACTTCTATGCGTCGTGGGTGTTCATGTGTGGCTCCAGCGTACGTGTGTATGTGTTGCATCGTAGAAGCGTCGGGGCCAGCAGAGAACGCATGTCGGGGGCAAAGGAGCGTTGCATGGGCAGCAAAGCAGGTTTGCGCTGGCATGTCATTGCGCTGGTACGGGCCGCCATCTACGCTGGCTCCATCACTTAGGCAAGGAGCCGTCATGCATCCCGTCGACATCCAGATCACCTATGACTTCATTTGCCCGTGGTGCTGGATCGGCTATCGCAACCTGAAGACGGCCATCGGGCGCATGTCGACCGAGGTTGCCCCTGCGATTTCCTATGTGCCCTACGAGCTCAACCCGGCCATGCCGCTGGAAGGCGCCGACCGCAAGGCCTATCGCACTGCGAAGTTCGGCAGCTGGGCCCGCTCGCAGGCTATGGATGTGGAGGTGGCGATGATGGGCCGGCGCGCCGGACTGGATTTCAACTATGACCTGATCACGGTCACGCCCAACACCCGGCTTGCGCACCAGCTGATGGCTTTCGCCCAACAGACCGGCGGCGCAGCCATGGTGGAAGCGTTGTTCGATGCCATCTTCGCTGCGTACTTCTCCCGCGGCGAGCACATCGGCCTGATCGATGTACTCGTGCCGCTGGCCGTATCGGCTGGTTTCGATGCGCAAGCCGTACAGGACCACCTGTCTGGCACCGACGGCGAAGCGCAGGTCGAGGTGGCGCAGGCCAAGGCGCAGCGCGAGGGGGGGCGCTCCGTGCCCACGATCCGGATCGGCAATGCCGTCATAGCCGGGGCGCAGCCGCCTTCGATCATGGGGAAGGCGTTGCAGGCGGGCGTGGCAGAGGCCATTTGATAGTGAGCGCGCAGCGCGTGCCATCGAGCAGGACGGCAAGATTTCGAGACCGCGTCTCGGGCGGCATTTCGGGAAGCCGGCATTGTTCAAGCAGGCAATGGGGGAGGCTTTGGCGCAATGCGTGCGTGCTTCAGCGCAATTCAGGCACTTGGATTGACACCTTGCCCATGCGAATCACGCGACGCGGCGATGCAGGCAGCCAGCGGATTAGAATGCTCGAACCGGCGCGCTCCACGCTGACCCGGCGCCATCCGGGCGCCGCAGCGCGCGCTTGATTGGCGACTTTCCGTATCCAGGCTTCTATCGTGACCATTCGCAGCTTCCAGGGCAAGGCCCCCCAACTCGGCGACCGCGCGTTCGTCGACCCCAGTGCCGTCGTGATCGGCGACGTAGAGATCGGCGCGGACAGCTCCGTCTGGCCGCTGGTGACCATTCGTGGCGACATGCACCGCATTCGCATCGGCGCGCGCACCAGCGTGCAGGACGGCAGCGTGCTGCACATCACGCACGCCGGGCCGTTCAATCCCGATGGTTTTGCGCTCACCATCGGCGACGACGTGACGATCGGCCACAAGGCGCTGCTGCATGGCTGCACGATAGGCAGCCGCATCCTGATCGGCATGGGCACCATCGTGATGGACGGCGCGGTGATCGAGGATGAAGTGATCCTCGGCGCCGGCAGCCTGGTGCCTCCTGGCAAGGTGCTCAAGCGCGGGCATCTCTATGTCGGCAGTCCGGCGAAAGAGGCGAGGGCGTTGACGGAGAAGGAGCTTGGCTTCTTCCGCTATACGGCGGCCAACTACGTCAAGCTGAAGGACCAGCACGTGGCGGAGTTGACGGGCGGTTGAAAGGTTGCCCGCCTGGTTCGCGGGATAGCCCGGCCGCTCGTCTCTCCCAAGCAGATCGCCGATCGCCTGCTGCTGCGCCTGCAGGATGGCGCAGGCCTGGCTCAGGCTGGCTGGTTACCAGCAGTCCGAGATGAAGATCGGTACGTTCAAGCGCCTGGGTGGCCGCGTGTTCAAGGCCAACGTGGCCTTTGACGACCATCCCACTGAACTGCGCTTCTCCGATCGCATCAGGACCGTCACCGTCGATTCCGTGATGCGATTCCTGGCGGACCGCAACGAGGGTTGGCAGGTCGTGGAAATTCCGGCGGCGCGCTAAGCCACCGGCGGGCATTTCCTGTCAGATCACCTTGCCCGGATTCATCAAGCCCTGGGGATCGAGCGCCTGCTTGATCGCCCGCATCATCGCCAGCTCCACGCCGCTCTTGTAGCGGCGGTTCTCCTCGCGCTTGAGCTGTCCCAGCCCATGTTCGGCGGAGATCGAGCCGCGATGCGCATGCACGCTGTCATGCACGATCAGGTTGATGGCTTCCGAGTTGCCGAGGAAGGCATCGTGGCTTTCGCCCACGGGCGGCGACACGTTGTAGTGCAGGTTGCCGTCGCCGAGATGGCCGAAGGTGACCATGCGCGCGCCGGGGAAGGCTTGCTGGATCAGGGCGTCGGTGGTGTCGATGAAATCGGCGATGCGCGAGATCGGCACGGCGATGTCGTGCTTGATGTTCTTGCCATCGTCGACCTGGGCGAGCGGGATATGTTCGCGCAGGTTCCAGAAGTCGCGTGACTGCTGCACGGATTCGGCGACTACCGCGTCTTGCACCACGCCGGCTTCGAAGGCAGTTTCCATCAGCGCTTCGAAGATGGCGCGCGCATGGTCTTCGCTTTCGTTGTCGGACAGTTCCAGCAGCACGACTTGGGGGTGCGGGCGGTCGAACGGATAGCGCAGTTGCGGGTAATGCGTGGTGACCAGCGACAGGCACCGCTCGGACATCAGCTCAAAGCCGGTCAGCATGGCGCCCGCGCGCTGCTGGGCGATGGCCAGCAGGGCCAGCGCAGCGCGCGGGTTGGCCACGGCTGCCAGCGCGGTGACGCGAGCGCGCGGCAGCGGATAGAGCTTCATCACGGCGGCGGTGATGATGCCGAGCGTGCCTTCCGCCCCGATGAACAGGTCGCGCAGGTCATAGCCGGTGTTGTCCTTGCGCAGGCCGCGCAGGCCGTCCCAGATCTCGCCGGCAGGCGTTACCACCTCCAGCCCAAGGCAAAGCTCGCGCGTATTGCCATAGCGCAGCACGGCTGTGCCGCCCGCGTTGGTGGAGAGGTTGCCGCCGATAGTGCAGCTGCCTTCCGCGGCCAGGCTCAGCGGGAACAGCCGCGCATGCTCGCGCGCGGTGTCCTGCAGTTGCTGCAGGATCACGCCGGCTTCCACGGTGATGGTGTTGTTGAGCGGGTCCACCTGCCGCACGCGGTTCAAGCGTTGCAGCGAAATCACCACCGAAGCTTGGTCCGCCTGCGGCGTGGCGCCGCCGCATAGCCCAGTATTGCCGCCTTGCGGCACCACGGCGAGCTTGTGCGCGTGGCAGGCGTGCACGGCGGCGGCGACTTCCTCCGCTGAGCCCGGCCGCAGCACCGCCACTGCCTCGCCCGTGTAGCGCTTGCGCCAGTCAGTCAGGTAGGGGGCCTGATCGGCGGCGTCGGTCAGCACGTGCTGCTCGCCGAGCGCGGCGCGGCACAGGGCAAGGAAGGAGTCGAGGTGCGAGGCGTTCATGGCGGTGGGTCCGGGAGGGCGGCTGCTGCGAGAGCGGCCGCGCTGAGATGGATCGGTGCGGGCTGATGGCGAGCTCGCCGGCGTGGTCATTTGCCGGGCTTGGCCGGCTGCAGGGCCTTGGCGCGGCGCTTGTAAGGGCGCAGGTAGAGGATGGTGCCGAAGAAGAACAGCAGCGTCAGCGCCACTTCGGCCCACGCCAGTGTGGACGATGGCGCACGGTCGCTGGTGGCGCGCACGATGCCTTCGGTGAAGAACAGCAGGATCAGCATCGACGACCACTGCATGGTGTAGCGGTTGCGGGTCAGCACGCCGCGCAGCGGCAGCAGCAGAGGCAGGAACTTGAGGATCAGCCACGAGCCGCCCGGGCGCAGCGGCGCCAGGAACCATTCCCAGGCGATGCACAGCACGATCAGCGCAATCAGGCTGCCGGCGCTCACGCGCCACAGGGCGGCATTGTGCAGCGCGCCGTCGCTGGCGTTAGCGGTGGACGGCGCCGTGGCGTGCGACACGTCCGGGACTTTCGGGGCGGCGCTCATGCGCGGCTCCCGCCGGCCAGGCGCAGCGCGGTCTCGGCCAGGCGCTTGCCCATGGCGCGAGCGAGCGCGGCTTCCTCCTCGGACACCGGCGCGCTGTTGTCCACGCGCGCATGGTGGCTTGGGCCGTAGGGCGTGCCGCCGCCGGTGGTGGTCATCAGCGCGCTTTCCGAATAGGGCAGGCCCATGACCAGCATGCCGTGATGCAGCAGGGGCAGCATCATGGACAGCAAGGTGGTTTCCTGGCCCCCGTGCAGGCTGCCGGTGGCGGTAAACACGCAGGCGGGCTTGCCGGTGAGGGCGCCGGACAGCCACTGGGCCACCGTGCCGTCGAGGAAGTACTTCATCGGCGCGGCCATGTTGCCGAAACGCGTGGGGCTGCCCAGGGCCAGGCCCGCGCATTCCTCGAGGTCGCGCAGTTCGGCGTAGGGCGGGCCTTGCGGGGGGATATCCGGAGCGGTGGCTTCGCTCACCGTCGAGACCGGCGGCACCGTGCGCAGGCGCGCCTGGGCGCCGGGCACGCTGTCGATGCCGGTGGCGATGAGTTCGGCCAGCTTGCGGGTGCTGCCGTGGCGGCTGTAGTAGAGGACTAGGAGTTCGGTCATGGACGGGGCTACGGCGCCTGACGGTGTAACCGGGGTGGCGCCAGGATGGAGCGGTCCCGGGAGGCAGGCCGGGTTTGTGCCTTGCGCGGCGCGCGAGGGCAATGCGCGTATTATAGTTGCGGCCTCGCCACGGAATCCGGTAAGGAGTTTGCCCCCGCATGTTAGCCGCCCGCATCGTTCGCCTGCGCAGGGAATGGAATCTGCAAAAACTACGCGCGCTCACGCGCTACGCGCTGCGCCGCGCCGGCGAAGGACGCTTGCCGCAGGTCGCGGCCAGCCTGACATTCACCACGGTGCTGGCGGTGGTGCCGGTGCTGACGGTGGCCTTCGCCTTGCTGGCGGCCTTCCCGGTGTTCCGCGAGTTCCGCAGCGCGACCGAATCCTTCCTGTTCCAGAACCTGATTCCTGGCAACGTCAGTAATTCCATCACCAGCTACCTTGGCCAGTTCGCCAAGAATGCCAAGGGCCTCACGGCGGTGGGCCTGGGTGGCCTGATGGTGACTTCGGTGCTCACCATGCTGACGGTGGAGGACGCGCTCAACGCGATCTGGCGCGTCAAGCAACGCCGCCCGCTGGCACAGCGCGTGCTGGTGTTCTGGGCCGTGCTGACGCTGGGCCCCGTGCTGATTGGCGCCAGCCTGTCGATCAGCTCCTACCTGATCTCGGTCTCGGCTGGTTATGTCGGCACCATGCCGTTCGGGCTGGGACTGGTGGTCGGCCTGACGCCGGTGCTGCTGTCGGCGGTCGCTTTTGCCTTCCTTTACACGGCCGTGCCCAACGCCAACGTGGAGTGGCGCGACGCGATCGCCGCCGGGCTGGTGGCAGCGCTGGCCTTCGAGCTGGCCAAACGCGGCTTCGGCTACTTCGTCACCCATATCCCGACCTACACCGCGGTCTACGGCACCTTTGCCGCGCTGCCGATCTTCCTGCTGTGGATCTACCTGAGCTGGCTGGTGACGCTGCTGGGTGCCACCATCGCCGCCAACCTGCCGGTGATCCGGCAGGGCTACTGGCGCCGCCGCACCTTTGCTGGCAGCGAGTTCTTCGACGCGCTGGGCGTGCTCTACCTGCTCTATCGGGCGCGGGATGAAGTGCCGCGCAGCGTCGGCGAGCTCGACCTGGGGCGCAAGCTGCGGGTGGAGGCGGACTACCTGGCTGGCCTGCTCGGCAAGCTCAAGGGCATGCATCTGGTCGGCAGGCTGGCGCAGGATCGCGGCCAGGCGCACTGGGCGCTGCTGTGCGATCCGGGCCAGGTGACGCTGCGCACGCTGCACGACCGGCTGGTGCTGAACCTGCCGCGCTTGCCGCGCACGGCGCTGGCGCAGCAGTTGCGGGGTGCCGATGCGCTCAAGCAGGTGCTGGACAACCCGCGCCTGGACCAGCCGCTCGAGGCCGTGTTCCGGCGCCAGCAACAGGACCAGCAGGACCAACAGGCGCAAACGCAGACCGGGACGGCCGCCCAGGAACGCCCCGCCGATTCCGCGCGGCGCACCCTGGAGGTGGTACCGCCCGGCTGGCACGGCCAGGTCTGAAGGCCTCGCAGGCCTAGAAGGGAATCCTGCCGCGCCAGATATCGCCGTACATCACCCAGTCGCCCATCAGGCTGTAGAGCGGATGGCGGAAGGTGGCGGGCCGGTTTTTCTCGAAGCCGAAATGGCCGACCCAGGCGAAGGCATAGCCGGACACCGCGGCCGCTGCCAGCCACCACCAGTTGCCGCTGAGCAGGAGTGCAAGCAGGCACAGCAATGCCACGGTGGAGCCGGCGAAATGCAGGCGGCGGCAAGTGGGGTTGCGGTGCTCGTTCAGGTAGAAGGGGTAGAAGGCGGCGAAATTCTCGAACTCACGGGGGTGGGCCTGGGGC
>NZ_JBXASU010000055.1:0-49772 GCF_058809705.1 Cupriavidus sp. MPR-AND1C
CTCCGACGTCAAGGTGGCGCTTTTGGTCCTTGTCACGCTGGATCTGCGCAATGAAGCCCGCCCGCAAGCCGACGGCAACGCCGTGGGGCGAGCATTGCACTATGTCTACGCGCCCTGGAGCTTGCAGTTTGCCTATCGGCAATTCAATCACACCGGCCCTGTTCCTTGCTGAAAGCCCATGGCACCGCCCTTGTTGCGCCAACGGCGAAACGCCTTCTCGCCGACGGCGCGCAGTTTAGTACTCGTCCTATTCCAAACGGCCTGCAATCTCGATATCCTTGTTGCTTCAGGACGCCTTGTCGCCGGCATTTGCCAGCTCAATCACACCGGCCCGCTGCCTTGCTAATGTACTCGCTGCCGGTGCGGAAACGCACGGCGAAGTACGCGCCGCGCCAGAGCCTCGATCTGCCGTGCGTACGACTATGTGCCGACCGTGTCGAGTCGTGCGACTGCGCCGCACGGGATGCGACGTCAACGCGGGCATCTAGCCCAGGCAGAGATGGGAGCATGCACCCGATGATGCATTGCGGTGTTCGGATGGCATCAGGAACTTTGATGTATCCGACACGTATATGGCAAGTGGACTTCTTATGCTATTTAAAATGACTTCGAGCGCTCTAATCCTGGGCGTCATGTTTCTGTCTGAATCAACATTTGCTGCTTGTACGTTAGTTCCGAGTGTTACTTCGTTATCGCCGACACTTCCGACCACGCTCAGCCATGTTCGAGATTCGTTAGCCCCAGGGATTCAGTTTCCGTCATCGACTGGCGGAAGCGGATTTGTTGCAGGAATCTCCGAAACCGGCTGCCAGATCGATGCAATGGTCGTAACGCCGCTCGGGAGAGTGGTTCCGGGTGTGACGTATCAGGGCTACACCGGCCCCGCGGCTGTATTTGAAACCGGAATTCCCGGCATAGGTTACGCACTGGAAACAAAAAATGTCAACACGTCATGGGTGTCTATTGGGGCTGGGCCAACTGTGTTTCCGGCCGGGCAAACCGGCTCTAACGGTTGGGGTTACAACCAGCTGGCGACGCTCGTCGTAACGGGGGCTGTCGCAACGGGAACCTATCGTGTCCCGGCTCAAACCACCTCGACCCTAGGCGCCATGCTGAATGGAACTGTCGTGTCGAATCGACTGTCGTTAGGTATAGGTGCATTGAGCATCGCCGTTACGGCAAAAACATGCACGATCACGTCCGGCGCAACCAACGCGGTGGTCATGCCGCAGTTGGTGACGTATAGCCTGAAAGCGGTAGGAGATGTCTCTGCCGCCAAGTCGGCGCCGTTTTCGTTGGGACTCAAATGCGATGCGAACGTCAATGTCTTTGCAACCTTGACGGATGCGACCAATCCCGCGAATACCGGCAATATCCTTAGCCTGGCGAAGAATTCGACGGCAACTGGCTTGGGTATTCAGATAATGAAGCAAGGTACGACCAGTCCGTTGAATTTTGGGCCGGATTCATCGGCCAAGGGCAATAAGAATCAGTGGCTGGTTGGTAAATCGGCGGCATCTGGCAGTGTGATCTCGGTGCCCCTCGAAGCGCGCTATATCAAGACGGCGGAAACGATCAAGCCGGGTGCCATGAGCGCGCTCAGCACCATCACTTTTTCGTATCAGTAGTATCCACCGAATCCGGACGGAGAGACGCAGGCTTTCCGGCTGATGCTGTAAGTTTTCGGGAGATGGAGATGCCAGCAATGCACTGACAGGCCCGTTGGCGGCAATTCCACCGCCACCGGCATGGGCATGGGCATGGGCATGGGCATGGGCATGGGCATGGGCATGGGCATGGGCATTCAAATGTTCCGCTCGGGCGAAGCAACGCCGCCGGGGCTCGGTCCGGATTCGTCGGCGAAGGGAAACACCAACCAATGGTATGTCTGCCGCTCGCGGGCGTCGGGTGGCAACTTCAGCATTCCCCTGGCCGCAGAATATGTGAAGACCGAGCCGACCATCAAGCCGGGCTCGGTTGGCGCGCGGAGTACGATCACGTTCTCGTATCAGTAGCATCAACCCGCTTCAACCGGTTTCGGTTCGGTCTGTCTTGCCGCCCCCGCCACCGTCCTCATCTGGCGATGCGGCAGCACGCATCGGCCGCCGCGCCGGGTTTTCTTGCAAATTCCGCCGCATTTTCAAACTTGTCCGATTGTCTTCCCTGCACAAGACACTCAGAATCTTGTTACCTCGCTAACGACAGCAGCGACGCACGATGCACGACACGCACGCGCGTGCAAGACACCAAACGCAAGACACCAAACGCAACACACAGCGACTGCCACCCTGGCCCATCAAGCGGCTCGGGCATTGGCGGGCTGGCGTTTTCGCAACAAACCTGCGCCTGCGTTCCAGGCAACGCGCGCAGCATGGGCAGCATGAATTCCATCCGCATTATCGGCGGCGCAGTTGCGCTGCTCCTGCTTCGGCCCCCCGCGGCCACCGCACAGTCACTGACACCGCATGCGGCCGCCGAGACCACGGAAACGACACGCCGCCAGGCGCAGCAGGTCGACGAGGCGTTCTCACGCGCCTCGTCCGCGGCGCCTGTGCTGTCGGGCGGCGAGGCATCTCCACACGCGACACTGGTCTTTCCCGTGGAGTCGCCTTGCTTCAACATCTCGCGCCTTGCATGGAAGCACGCCGAGGCGTTCGCATGGCTCGTGCGCGCGGTCCAGGTGCAGGACGTGTGCGTCGGGTCCGAAGGCATCACCCGCCTGCGCGACCATCTGCGCTACCAGCTCATCGAGCGCGGCTACCTCACCACGCAAGTGCTCATCGGCGAGCAGGACCTGCGCGCCGGCACGCTGGAAATCGAACTCGTGCCCGGGCGCATCGGCAGCATCGCCGAGACCGGCGATGCCCCGGGCCGCCGCCAGATGGCAATGCCGATGCGCGAAGGCGACGTGCTCAACCTGCGCGATCTGGACCAGACGCTGGAGAACATCCGCACCGTGGCCGGCGATGCATCGGTACGGATGGTGCTGGAGCCAGGCAAGGCGTTTGGCCAGACCGATCTCGCCATTCACCATGCGCCCGAGGTGCGCCGCTGGCGCGCCATCGTCACCGCCGACAACTCCGGGATCGACGCGACCGGCAAGAATCAGCTCGGCGGCGTACTGGTGCTTGACTCGCCCCTGGGGCTTTACGACCAGCTCGTCGCCACCTACAACAACGATGCGCACCTGCGCAACCGAGCCGTCGGCTCGCGCGCGATGGGCCTGCAATGGACCGTGCCGCTTGGCTATGGCTCCTTCTGGCTGGGCGCGAACCAGTATGATTTCCTGCAGACGATCTCAACGACCGCCGGCAGCCTGCCCTACACGGGCCGCACGCGTACGTTCGAGGTGGGCGCCAGCAGCGTGGCTTACCGTACCGGCACGATGAAGGGCACGGTGCGCGCCAGGCTGTCGCGGCGATCGGACGACGTCCGGCTTGGCCAATGGCCGATCGGCGTGCAGACACGCGACATCACCAGCTACACACTCAGCTATTCCCACTATCAACGCACGAGCCGCATGACGTTCACCGCGGGCCTCGGCCTGCGCGGGAGCATTCCCGCGTGGTCGGCCAACAGCGGCTATGTGAGCGGAAAAACGCAATGGAACGGCCGCTACAGCATCCTCAGCGCCAATGCGAGCGTCGATGCCCCCTTCTCTCTCGCCGGGCAACGCCTGGGCTATCGCGCCAGCGCCAATGCCCAGGCCGCGCCGAATGCGATCCCGGCGACGGAAATGCTCTCGATCGGCAGCCGCTACACCGTGCGTGGCTTCGATGGCTCGCGCACGCTGATGGGGCAAAGCGGGTGGGTGCTGCGCAATGAAGTGGCGCTGGCGATCGGCAACACCGGGCAGGAAGCCTATGCCGCGGCTGACGCGGGCGGCGTGGGTGGCAGCGTGACGCGCGAACTCGCGGGGCGAACCCTCGTGGGCGCCGCACTCGGGGTCCGGGGCGCGTATGGCAGGGTTGGCTACGACGTGTCGGTTGGCATGCCGGTGGCCAAGCCGGCCGGGTTCGAGGCGGCCCGCGTGGCGGTGGCCGTGCAGCTATCCATGAGGCTATGACACCGGATGCACTGACATTGAATGGATCCACAACCTGACGGAGGAAGCCAACCACAGCCATCACTGAATCTCCCCCCCTGACCCGGCATGCCCGCCCCCAATCGGCACGGATCTCCGTATGCCGGCGGCCTGCCGTCTCTCACGTTACTTACCATGGCCCAAATGATGAAAACAACATCCATGATTACCCGCCCGCCCAGCTGCAGCATCCTGCTGCGCGCACTGTTGCTGGCCGTCCCGGCGCTTCACGCCTCCATCGCGTCCGCACAGATCAGCGCGGCGCCTGGCGGCCCGGCTATCGGCGCGACCGCCAACGGCGTGCCGCTCGTACAGATCAACGCGCCGAACGCCGCCGGCGTATCGCACAACCAGTTCCAGAACTACAACGTGGGCGCCAATGGCCTGGTGCTCAACAACAGCGCCAACGGTGCCGCCACGCAGATCGGCGGCAACGTCGCGGGCAATGCCGCGCTCGCCAATGGCGCCGCCAGCGTCATCCTGAACGAGGTGGTCGGCAGCTCCCGCACCATGTTGAATGGCGCCACGGAAATTGCCGGGCAGCGCGCCGCGCTGATCGTGGCCAACCCGAACGGCATCTCCGTCGATGGCGGCAGCGTGCTGAACGCCTCCCGCGTCACGCTGACCACGGGCACCCCGACCCTCACCAGCGGCGGCGCCGTATCCGGCTTCGCGGTGGCTGGCGGCGACATCGCCATCAGCGGCCGGGGGTTCGATGCCGGCACGGTGGACAAGGTCGACCTGCTGTCGCGCTCCATGAAGATCGACGCGGCAGTCCGTGCCAAGGACCTGATCCGCACCGTGGCGGGGCGCAACGATGTCGCCTATGACGGCGAACGCATCGATGCCGCGCAGACGACCAACGGGAAAGATATCGTTCCCGTGCACGCGATCGATGTGGCCGCGCTGGGCGGCATGTACGCCAACGCCATTTCGCTGCGAAGCACCGAAGGTGGCGCCGGCGTGAACATCGCAGGCAAGGTGCAGGCGCTCACGGGTGACCTGACGATCAAGAAGACCGGCATGGTCGTCACATCGGCAGGCCAGGGCGGCGAGCAGGCCAACGCCGGCATCGAGCCCGGTTTCGTCGTCGCCGGGAAAGCCACCGAGGACAAGCTCAGCGTACGGTCGGGCGCACAGCTGCTCGCGGCAGGCACCACCGATATCAATTCGAACAGCCTGGACAATGCCGGCGCGATCCGCGGCGGATCCGGCGCCTCGATCAAGGTGGCATCGCTGATCAATGACGGCACCATCGCGTCGGACGGCGACATCACGCTGAACACGGCCACGCTGCAGAACACGAAGACGATCAAGGCCGGCGGCACGCTTTCGGCCAAGACGGCGGACTTCTCCAATGGCGCGCAAGGCACGATGGAAGCGCAGCAGGACCTTTCCGTATTCGCCGCAACCCTGATTAACGATGGCGTTGTCCGTTCCAACGCGGGTGAGCTCAAGCTCGATGCCGCAACCATCACCAACACGGGCACGGTCAGCAGCGCGACTGGCATTGCCACGGTGAAGGCGGCGGAATTTTCGAACTCCGGCAAGATCACCGCGAGCCGGGACCTGTCGGTCAAGATAACGTCCGGCAGGAACGAAGGCACGCTGTCCAGCGAGCACGGCAACCTCGACGTCTCCAGCACCACCTTCACCAACCTCGACCGCCTGTCCGCCAAAGAGGGCGAGGTGACGGTGCGCTCGCCGATCTTCGTCAACTCCGGGACCATCGAGCAGGCCCAGCTTGTGGAGCTGCCCTTGGTGCCGGTCAAGCCTGTGGAGCCTGAGGAGCCAGTCAAGCCCGTGAAGCCGGTGAAGCCACCCAAACCCGTGAAGCCAGCCAAGCCCGCCAAGAACTGGTGGGCACAACAATGGTCCGCACCCGTCGTCGGCGCTTGGGGGCAAGCGACGCCCGTCAGCTGGAATACGCGCTGGAACTGACGCGCTGAAGGCATCCGCGGCATAGCGCGACGCGGATGACGAAAGGCGAAGCGGGCGCCTTCCCGGCGCCCGCCTTTCGCGGGCGTTTCGTATGCCAACCTTGGTGTCTGTTCTTTTGATCGCTGCCGCAACGCACCGGCGCGCTGCCAAAGCCGGCTTTGCCAACTTCGCGGACTTCGCCAGCATGGCTGGCTTTCGTGGCGCCGGCAAAAAAAAACCCAGGCTGTCACGGGGATAACAGCCTGGGGCGCGATTGCGGGTCGGAGGGGGTCCCCCACTCTGCAAATGTAGACCGTCGGCACATAGGGGTATGCCGACAAACGAAAGTCTAACGAGATTGCAGCGCGCAGGAAATCGGATAAGTCTGATTTTCTATGGCGCTCGCAATCGGATAAGTCCGAATTTAAAAACCGGCGCAATTGCCCTGCACCTCAGTCCAGGCGCGCATCGAGGCCGAAAACGCGGATTTCGAAAGCCGGTTCTGCGGTGATGCAGATTCGTACTTGTCCGATTTTCATCTGATTTTAGCGATGCTAATATCACTCCACTGACCAGCTTCGCCCGGATAGGCCGGCCGCGTTGCGTCGTTTTTGCGCTTCGGAGATAAGCCTTGTCTAGTTCCGTTATTCCTTCCCAACTCGATGTGCCGCCACCATGGGGCACACGCTTCGATGTGCGCGATACGCTTGCCGCGTACCGTGCGGAGGCCGTCAAAGTCCATCTTGCCACCACGGCCCCCACCCTGGCGCGGGCGTTGCGCCGCGCGCGGCTGCGCGGGCTGGCTGCCGGCACGGTGGGCTGCGGCATGGCGGCGGCGGCGGCGTGGCTGTTGGCGGCTTGGTTGACGGGCCCCGCGCCCGAGCCCTTGCCTTCGTTCCAGCCTGTGTCCATGCCCGGGTCCATGCCAGTGACCTCGCCTGCGCGATTGCCCGCACCGGATGCCGGGCTGCAAGCCGCTGTGGCCGACCGGCCGGAAGCCGTGGCGGCCACGGTTGACTCGCTCACGCCTGCGGCGCCTCTGCCCGCCCCTTTGCGGGCTGATAGCGCAACCGCCAGCACAACCACCAGTCCTGTGGCCGCACCGGTCGAGCACGTCGTGGCCCGCAGGCATTCGCATGCCGAACCGGTTCCTCCCAGGCAGGTGGCCGCGCGCAGTGCCAGGACGCCGGTAGCCGATGATGCTGGAGATAGCGCTCGCGATAGCGCCGGCCATAGCACTGGCGATAACGCTGGCTATATGTTGGCTGCGCCTGCGTACGATGCCGGCTCGCGCCCGAGCGCCGTGGCCTATCTGCCGCCCGACTCGCACTTCACGTTGCATGGGCACTCCCGGCTGATCGACGAGTAAGGCTGCTGCCTTCCACGTGCGCCGGTTTCATCGGCTCGATCCCGGGCGCCGTGGAAGTCAAACTGGCCGCGAGCCAAGCGCAACGCGCGTCGCTCCCGGCCAGCATCCTGACATCGACTTTTCCAGGCGCCCGCTTCGCTTTCGCTTTCGCTTTCGCTCGCGCTTTCGTTTTCGGTTGAGCAATGCGCCATGCCCGGAGACCGCGCTTTGTCGTCGAGCGCCACGCTTTTCGTACTTGTCCGATTCAAATCTGGCGAATGCGTATCTAGAATGCCCCGGCTGATCCCATTCTCTCAACGCTCCCCGTCAACGCCTCCATACTCACTTCATTATTTTAAATAACGGATTCAGGTCTGGTGTATTTGGTATTGGGCGGAGCAAGCCGGGCACGCCTCCATGAAACTGCAACCAACCGGAATTTCCGTCGCCATCCTCACCATGCTGTTCCCGGCCATTCCGCTGGCCACGGCAGCGACAGCCTACCCCAGCATCGATCTCTCCTCACCCGATGGGGAGAACCGGGTGCTCTTCCCCGGTGACACGGTCACGCGTGCGGATGCCGGCGCAGCGGTCAATATCAGGGGAACCAACAACTCCCTTTCGGGTAACGGCGTCAGCATCCGGGCCGGCATCGCAGGCACGAGCGTCGGCGCGCAGGGCGTCACCGTCAGCGCCGGCGGCACGCTGGGACTGTCCGACAGCAACCTTACCGCGCTGGGCGAGTTCAACGCCGATGCCTTGGTCGTGCGCGATGCGGGCAGCCTAGCGACCCTGAACGGCACGCGGACAACGACCGAGGGTCGATATTCCTACGGCGTGCACGCCATCGACGGCGGGCGCATCGAGGTGACCGGCGGCTCGGTTTCCACCCAGGGAGACGAAGCCCATGGCCTGAACGCAGCGGGCAAGGATGCCGTGATTACCGCCCGCGAAACGCAGATCACCGTCCTTGGCGACGGCGCCTCGGCAGTCCACGCAGCAGATGGCGCCAGCGTCGTCCTGGATCAGGCGAGGCTCCATGCCACCGCCGCCACGAATTGGGGCGGCAAAGGCATCAGCGTCGAGCGTGGCGCGGTGACCGCAACCAACACCGAGATCGTCTCGGTCCGTGGCACCGGCATCCACGCGGCTGGCGGCAGCATCTCGTACTTCAACGGCACCATCGACGCGTATCGCGACGGCGTGTATCTCACCAGGGCCGGTTGCGCGGTATTCACCCCGTCCAAAGCCAATTTGCGCGATGTGGTGGTGCATGCCGAGACGGGTTCCGGCATCGACGCAAACGGCGATGGTGTCTATGCCAGGCTGGAACGCGTGCGGATCAGCAGCAATGGTTCGTTCGTCGCTGGCATCCGGGTTCCGAGCGAGAGCGTCGTGCTGGCCAAGGACGTCTCCATCAGGATGACCGGGGAAAACGCCTTGGGCGTGGACAACCGGGCGGGCGCAGTCACCATGGACGGCGGCTCGATCACGACGCTTGGCGCCAGCGGGCACGGCATCTACGTAGCCGAACTCTATGGCGGCAGCGGCACCAGAGCGACGACCACCGCGCACGGCGTCGCCATCGAGACCTTCGGCAACGCTGCCATCGGTGTGGTCTCGCGCGGGTCCGGGTCCCGCGTCGTGCTGGAAGGTGGCTCGGTCACCACGCACGGCGACACAGCCTACGGCCTACTCGCCAACGGCGCGCGCCTGGAAGCAACCGGTACCATCGTGCGCACCGCTGGCGACAACGCCCATGGACTGATGATGGGCAACCAGGGCGCGCAAGCCAGCCTGGACGGCGTCGACATACGCACCGGCGGCAAAGGCGCCAATGGCTTGCAGGCCTACTCAAACACGCCAGGCGTCGACAACGCGATAGGGATCCGCAACAGCCACATCGAGGCCGCACTCGGCAATGGCATCTCGGTCGAAGGCGGCGGCCTCATCGCCAACCTGGTCGACACCACGATCATCGGCGGATCCCGCAGCGGCGAAGGCACATTGTTGTACCTGGGCGAACGGCGCCTCTCCACGCCAAGCGGCAGCACCACGATCGCCGCACGCAATGTGCAACTCAACGCGCAGCGCAGCCACCTGGAGGGTGACGTGCTGCTCGACAGCGGGTCGGCCAGCGTAACCCTGCGCGACCACTCCGTGTTGACCGGCACCTTGCGCAACAACGCCGGGCGGACGGTGGATACGCTGAGCATTGACGGCAGCAGCACCTGGCGTGTGCGCGGGAACTCGGCGGTGGCGCGGCTGGACAATGCGGGCACGGTGTCGTTCGCCACCCCGGGCAGCGGCTTCAAGGTGCTGGACGTGACCGGCAACCTCGGCGGCGGCGGCCTGTTCGAGATGCGCACCGACCTGGGCGCCGGCCAGGGGGACCTGCTGCGTGTCGCCGGCACCGTCACGGGCAATCACCGCGTGCTGGTCGCCAACAGCGGCGCCGAGCCATTGGCCGGCCACGGGTCCCTGAGGATCATTCAGAGCGAGGGCGGCCCGGGGTCGTTCGCGCTCGCCAACCGCGATCAATTGGTAGACGCCGGCACCTATCGCTATGCGCTGAAAAGCAGCGACACGGTTAACGGCCGCGCCACCGACTGGAGCCTCGTCAACGCCATCGAACTGTCGCCGGAAGCGGTGCCGGCGCCAGACCAGTCCCGGATCGGGCCGCCTGACAACCTGTCCACGGCCGCCAACGCCGCGGTCAATACGTCCAGCGCAGGTACCGCGCACGCAATCTGGCATGCCGAAACAGGCACGCTGGCCAAGCGGATGGGTGAGTTGCGCCAGGGCAAGAACGAAGGTGGCGTCTGGGTGCGGGGTTTCGGCGAGCGCCAGAAGCTCGACAATCGCGGCGGCCGCTCGTTCGAGCAGACCGTGGGCGGCCTGGCGGTCGGCGTCGACAAGTCCCTGCCGGTCGAAGGCGGGCGTTGGTACGTCGGTAGCATGACCGGATACAGTTCGACCGACCGCCGTTTTCGTGACGAAGGCACGGGCGGCGCCGATAGCTACCACTTCGGTGGCTATGCCACCTGGCTGGCTGACGCCGGCTGGTACGTCGACGGCGTGTTCAAGGCCAACAAGATCCAGCAGAACTTCGCGGTGGTGGCGACCGACGGCCAGTCGGTGAAGGCCGCCTCCCACCAGAACGCCATCGGCATGTCGGTGGAAGCCGGCCGCCAGATGCCGTTCGGTTTCGGCTGGTTCGTCGAGCCTCAGGTGGCGTTGTCGATGCTCCGCGCCAGCGGCGCCAGCTACCGCGCCAGCAACGGTCTGCAGGTCGATGCCGGCAGCGGCAATTCGATGCGCCTGCGCGTTGGTTCCCTGCTCGGCCGCCGCATTGCATTTGCCAATGGCAACGCCGTGCAGCCCTACCTCAAGCTGAGCCTGTCGCAGGAGCTTGACGGCAAGAGCACGGTACGCACCAACGGCGTGGCTACCCGGACCGATCTGTCCGGCGGCCTTGCCGAGCTGGGCCTGGGCGTTGCTGCGTCACTGGGCACGAACCACCGCCTGTACGCCGACTACGGGTACGCAAGCGGCGCCAGGCTCGACAAACCGTGGACGCTCAGCATGGGCTACAGGTACAGCTGGTGATCTCGGGCCAAAAACCCGAACCCAAACCCGAACCCGAACCCGAATGGTGTGGTGAACAGCGAGACGGCGGTCGCACGCGTCGAGGCAGCGTTGCAGACGGGCCTGGGCAAGGACAAGGTGGCCCGCACGCCGCCTCTGGCGACCAGTGAGTATTTCGCGGAATACGGCGGCGAGGGGATGCCCTTGATGCTGCTCTTTATGCTGTCCTTAATGTTGCCTTAAGCCGGCGCGGACTAGCATCTGCCAATGCTGGCGGGCAGGCGTTTGCAGCGCCACGCCCAACGCAGCACAAAGGAATTCAACATGACAGCACGCCCCACTTGCGAGGCCGGCGCGGCCGCAGCCAGCAAAGTGCCGGAAGTTACACTGGCATTCTGGCTGATCAAGATCGCTGCGACCACGCTCGGGGAGACCGGCGGCGATGCGCTGTCCATGACGATGGGACTGGGCTACCTGGTCAGCACAGCGATCTTTGCGGCGGTGTTCCTGGTGGTGGTCTGTGCCCAGGTGCGCGCCAGGCACTTCCGGCCGCTGCTGTACTGGGCCACCATCGTGGCCACCACCACGGTCGGCACAACGCTGGCGGACTTCGCGGACCGCTCGCTCGGCATTGGCTACGCCGGGGGATCCGCGTTGCTGGCACTGCTGTTGCTGCAGTCGCTGGCGTTGTGGTATCGCTGGCTTGGCACGGTCTCGGTTGACAGCGTGCATTCGCCGCGCGCCGAACTGTGCTACTGGGTCACCATCATGTTCTCGCAGACGCTTGGCACAGCGCTGGGAGACTGGACTGCCGACACGGCCGGGATGGGCTACGTCGGCGGCATGGCGATCTTCGGCTCGTTGCTGGCATTGCTAGCCCTGGCCTACTACCGCACGCGGATCTCACGCACGCTGCTGTTCTGGGCGGCCTTCATCCTGACGCGCCCGCTTGGGGCGGTGGTGGGCGACTTCCTCGACAAGCCCCTGCAATCCGGCGGGCTGGCACTGGATCGCTTCAGTGCTTCGGCAGCGCTGCTGGGCTTCATGGCGCTTTGCCTGCTGCTGATGCCGCAGCGGGCCGCGGCCCGGGCCCGGCACTAGCGGCCGGAGCCCGATGCATTCGCCTGCGGCGAGGATGCGAGCAGTGCCAGGAAACCAGCGGGGGCACCCTTCGTCCGACCCGGGTTTGATGGGCGGATTGATACCGATCAACCACCGGGCCGGCGCCGTACCTATAGTGTTATGTGGCTTGGCTTCATCCCGCCGAACCTTCATCGTTTCCATCCGCCAGGAGTGCGCCATGAACGACGTCAGATCCGCATTTTCCGTCCACCGCGTCGTGCTACAGCGCGATGTCAACGTCCTGCTGGCCGATGTGCAGGCATTGCTGCGCGACGCCGCCGCCTTGACCGGCGAGCAAGCCGGCCAGGCCCGTGAACAGTTCAAGGCGCGGCTGGAGGCGCTGCAGCTGCGCCTGCGTGAACTGCAGGCGCAAGGCCGCGACCAAGTGCGCGATCTGGCCGATGCGGGAGAAGCGTACGTGCAGTCGCACCCATGGCGCGCGCTTGGCGCGGCCGCGGCCGTTGCCGCCGTATGCGGGGTGCTTGTCGCGATGTCGGTCTCGCGCCGCGATTGAAGGCGGAATGATGGCGGATTGAAGGCGGATTGAAGGCAATATGGCGTCTGCGCAGCCTCGCTACCATCGCTGGCTCGACCTCGGGCTTTTGGCGACCTGCGCGCTCACGCTGAGCGCGGGATCGCTGCTGTACTGGTTCGAATCGGCGGCGCTTGCCCGCACCGCGTGGCTGATCGGCGTCCTGCCGGTACTGATCGCCCTGGCCGCCAGCACCGTGCTCGCGGCGTGGCGCCGCAAAGCCGGCGTGGATGTCCTGGCTCTGCTGGCCATCGGCTTCGCATGGTGGCTGGGCGAGCACTTTGCCGCCGCCGTGATTGCCCTGATGCTGGCCAGCGGACGCGCACTGGAAAGCTATGCGCAAGCGCGCGCCGCCAGTGAGATGAGCGCGCTGCTGCGCCACGCGCCGCGCGAAGCCAGCCGGTTCGAAGACGGCGAATGGCGCCCGGTACCGCTGGAGCTTGTGCGCCCCGGTGACCGGCTGCTGGTGCGCGCGGGCGAGGTGGTGCCCGCCGATGGGACGCTGCTCCAGGCTGCCGAGCTGGATGAATCCACCCTGACCGGCGAGGCCATGCCGCTGCGCCGCGCGCCGGGCGAGCCACTGCGCAGCGGCGTGGTCAACGCCGGCGCGCCGTTCGAGATGCTCGCCGGCGCCACGGCGGCACAAAGTACCTATTCGGGCATTGTCCGCCTTGTGATGGCGGCGCAACAAAGCCGCAGCCCGTCCATGCGCCTGGCTGACCGCTACGCCCTGCTGCTGGTACCGCTGGCGCTGGCCGTCGCCGGTGCGGCCTGGATCATGACCGGCGATGCGCGCCGGGCACTCGCGGTGCTGGTGGTCGCCACCCCCTGCCCGCTGATCCTGGCGGTGCCGGTGGCCATCGTCTGCGGCATGTCGCGCGCTGCCAGCCGGGGCATCCTGGTCAAAAGCGGCGGTGCGCTGGAGCGGCTGGCGCAATGCCGCGTGCTGTTTTTCGACAAGACCGGAACGCTGACCACGGGCCAGGCCCGCATCTCGGCCATCGAGGCGGCGCCGGGACACGCGCAGGACGAAGTGCTGCGCCTGGCAGCTTCGCTGGCGCAAGCCTCGGTCCATGCCAGCTCCCGCGCGCTGGTCGCCACGGCGCGCGAGCGCGGCCTGGCGCTGGCGTTGCCGGGCAAGGTCGCGGAGGATCCGGGCGCCGGCCTGCGCGGCACGATCGACGGGCATGTGGTCACCATCGGCTCCCTGGCGCACGTGGCCAGCGAAACCGCGCCCACGCCGTGGAGCACGGCATGGGTGCGGCGCATGGGCCATGAGGGCGCGTCGGCCGTCTTTCTTGGCGTCGATGGCGCCATGTGCGGCGCGCTGCAGCTTGCGGACCAGATCCGGCTTGACACGCCGCGCGCGCTCAGGCTGCTCAGGCAGGCCGGCATCCAGCGCATGGTGATGCTGACCGGCGACCGCGAAGACGTGGCGCGGATGACAGGCGCGATGCTGGGCGTGACGCAAGTGCGCGCCCAGCAAACGCCCGCGCAAAAGCTAGCGGCAATCCGCGAGGCACAACGCGACGGCACGGTCATCATGGTTGGCGACGGCGTCAACGACGCGCCCGCGCTGGCCGCCGCCGATGTCGGCGTGGCCATGGGCGCGGCAGGCGCGGCCGCGTCGGCGCAGGCTGCGGACGTGGTACTGCTGGTCGACCGCCTGGACCGCCTGGCCGAGGCGATGCAGATCGCCCGGCGCACGCGCCACATTGCCGTGCAAAGCGTCGTGGCGGGCATGGCGCTGTCGCTGGTGGCCATGATCGCGGCCGCATTCGGCTACCTGCCGCCACTGGCGGGCGCGCTGCTGCAAGAAGTGATCGATGTCGTTGTGATTCTCAACGCGCTGCGGGCACGCAAGCCTGGGCCTGAATGGCAGCCCGCGCAAATCACCGCGGCCGAGGCCGCCAGGCTGAAGACCGAGCATGGCGAGCTGGGGCAGGTGCTCGACCAGGTGAGATCGATGGCGGATCGCGTAGCCAGCCTCCCAGGTCAAGCTGCCGCGGCCGAACTGGCGGCGCTCAACCAGGCACTGCGCGAGCAATTGCTCGCGCATGAGATCCACGACGACGCCGACCTCTATCCTGAACTCGCGCGGCGCCTCGGCGGCCAGGACCCGCTGGCGGCGCTCAGCGGCGGGCATCGCGAGATATTCCACCTGGTCGGCATGCTGGAGCGCATCGCCGCGGACCAGCCCGCGGACGGCATTGAGCTGCAAAGCGCGCAGGAAATCCGGCGTCTGCTCTATGAGCTCAATGCGATCCTGCGCCTGCATTTCGCGCAGGAAGACGAGCTGTATCACGCGCTGGGGGACGTCTGACGATCTGCCCGCGGCACAGCATGCCCAGGCCGGCGTCAGCGCAACCACGCCAGCGCGAGCGCCGCGGCCCAGGTCACCGCGCCAGCCAGCACAAGCCCCGCACCGACACGCAAGGCAAAGGCACGCCCGCCCGCGGCAGCCAGCACGATCTTGGTCGCGGTGTTGGCGGAAAATGCCGCCAGCACCGGCCACACCGCCGCCTCTGCCGGCATGCGTCCCGCCGCTACCTGCGCGGCAACCGACACGGTTGCGGCATGCGCATCGGCAAACCCGCCGGCCACGGCAACCACCATCAGCATCCCGGCCCCGGACGAGGCCCGCGTGGCGCCATTGACCAGCAAGAGCAAGGCCATGAGCAGCACGAACCCTGCCGCTACGCGCCAGTCCAGCGAGCGGCCCGCCAGTTGTGCGCCATCTTGTGCACCGTCCCGCACGGCTGGCCTGCGCGCTGCCAGCCAGAGCCAGACGCCGGCATAGAGGCCCATTGCCGTGAGTCCGGCCGCAAGAGGCAATGCCAATGGCCGCAGCGCTGCCGCGCTGGTCGCGGCCAGCAACAGCAGCATCTGCACGAACGTGGCCACGCTGGAAAGCAGCGCGGCCGCCACGGCCGCATCGCGCAGGCCCGGCGCCCTGCGCACCATCGCCGCCATCGAGCCGATGGTCGCCGCGCTGGAGACGAAGCCACCGAAAAGGCCGGTCACCGGCAGGCCTACCCGCTCGCCGAACAGCCGCGTGGCAATATGCCCGGCAGCGCCCATCAGCATCACCAGCATCGCCACCAGCCAGAGCGTGCGCGGGTTCCAGGCGTCGAACGGGCCCATGTAGCGGTCGGGCAACAAAGGCCAGATCACCAGCGCCGCTACCGCCAGCATCAAGGCATCGCTCAGCTCCTGCCGGCTCAGCGCGTTGCGCACCAGGCCGTGCAGGGTTGCCTTGCCGTGCAGCAGGATCGCAAGGACGGTGGCAATGCCGGCGGCAAGGGCCGGATGCGTCACGGCCAGCGCGCCGAGCAAGACCGTGCACAGCAACGCAATCTCCGTGGTCATGCCGGGATCCCTGGCCGCTGTGTGGCGGTAGCCCAGGGCTGCCAGGCCGGCAATCGCCAGGAGGACCGCCGGCAATAATCCCGCGTTGGGCAGGAACGCGCCCAGCGCGCCGCTGACGCTGGCAATGGCAAACGTGCGCAAGCCGGCCGGCGCCTCGCCACCATCGGCCGCCTGGCTGCGCTCCCGCTCCAGCCCGATCGCAAGGCCGATGCCGAGCGCGACGCTAAATGCCACGACCGTGTGATCCATGCTATCCCCCCCCGGAAACGGTCAAGCTTACCGGCACCATTGCATCCAGTCTGGACCATGCCTGCGCAACCGGCTTGATGTGCCGCAAGCTTGATGCGGATCAACCAGCGCCGGCGGCACGCTTCTAGAATCATCGGATGGGCGAAACCGGGATCTTCCGTCGTCGCGCGACTTGCGTGAGACATATCCGGTGAGACAGGCCCGGTGAGACAGGCCCGCCCTGACCGCTGACAATAGTTGGCGGCACAGCAACAATCCACGCGCATTACCGCACTATCTCGTGTTACCGCGCGCATCCAGGAGATTCACCATGACAGACCAGACCGACATCCCCCTCGCATTTTTCACCGCCAATTGCGAGGCGGGCCTGCGCGCGCTGACCTTGATGCAGGAGAGCCGGCAGCGCTTTCTCGAACTCCAGCTCGATGCGGTACGCAAGGACATCAAGACCTTGCACGACGCAGGCGCGCAGCTGGCGAATGCCGGCGACTTCGCCACGCTCGCCACCCTGCCGGCCACCTTCGCGCAAAACCAGGCCGAGCACTACGCGCAGCGGATGCAAGCCTGGATGAATCTCGCCATTCACAATCAGACCGCCATGGTGGAACAAATGCGGGAAGCCGCGGAGACCTGGCAGCGCTGCCAGGCAGCGACGCTGCAGCAGGCCGGGAGCACCGCTTCGCTGCCCGCGCCAGTGCAGGAGATGTTCGAAAAATTCAGCCAGGCGGCGGCCATGCTGAACGGGACCGCCGGCGGCACCGGCGCCGCTACCCGGAAGCGGACCATGCCTGCCTAATCCAGCGCATACGAACGAAGATACTCCGGCATCGTGACAGCCCAGCGCAGTTCCCGCTCGATGCGCTGGCGCAGGGCATCGCTCGCGGCGGGCTCGCCGTGCACCACGAAGGTCTGCCGGGGCGCGCTGCCGAAGCCGCCGAGCCATGTCATCAGCTCACCGGCGTCGGCATGGGCCGAGAGCGAAGTAATCTGCTCCACCGAGGCCTGGATGGCAACCTGCTTGCCATGGATGCGCAGTTCACGCATGCCCGAGGCCAGCGCCGCGCCCCGCGTACCGGCGGCCTGGAAGCCGGATAGCAATATCGTATTGCGCGCATCCTGGCCATAGGTCTCCAGGTGATGCACCACCCGCCCGCCGGTTGCCATGCCGCTGCCGGCCAGGATGATCTTGGGCGCGCGGTCGCGGTTCAGCCACATGGACTGCTGCATGCTCTGGACCAGGACGGCGATATGGCAGGCCGCCGCGCAGGCGGTGCGGTCGATCCGCAGTTCGTCCGGGTGCAAGGCGAAGATCGTGGTGGCGTCGATCGCCATCGGGCTGTTGAGGTAGATCGGCACCTGGGGAATGCGGTTTTGCTCGCGCAGCTTGTAGAGGCAGTACAGCAGCGCCTGGGTGCGCCCGACGGCAAACGCGGGAATCACCACGCTGCCGCCGCGGCCGATGGTGCGGCTGACGACCTCGCCCAGCGTGTCGAGCGGATCATCCGCGGGATGGGCGCGGTCGCCGTAGGTGGACTCGACCAGCAAGTGATCCGCTTCGCGAAGGATCTCCGGGGGGCGCATCACGATGTCCTGCTGGCGCCCCAGGTCGCCCGAAAACACGATCCGCTTGCCATCCACATGCAGCGTCACGATGGCCGAGCCGATGATATGCCCGGCGCGATGAAACTCCGCCTCCACGTCGGGCGTCACCCTCACCCGCGTGTCGTAGTGAATCGGGTCGAGCCGGCGCAGGGCGCGCACGGCGTCCGCGCCGTCGTAGAGCGGCAACGCCGGCTGGTGCCGCGAGTAGCCCTTGCGGTTGGCGTAGTGCGCGTCCTCCTGCGCCAGGTGCGCGCTGTCGGGCAGCAGGATCTGGCACAACTGCGCGGTGCCCATGGTGCAGAACACCCGCCCCCGAAAGCCGTTGCGCACCAGCAGCGGCAGGTATCCGCTATGGTCGATATGCGCGTGCGTGAGCACCACCGCGTCCAGCGTGGACGGATCGACCGGCAAGCGGTCCCAGTTGCGCAGGCGCAGCGCCTTGTAGCCCTGGAACAGCCCGCAGTCGACCATCACGCGGCTGCGGCCGGTGTCCAGCACATACTTGGATCCCGTGACCGTGTCGGTCGCGCCGAGAAATTGCAGCTGCATGGCGCGCTCCGTCAATGCGACAACAGCAGAGGCACCGGCGCGTGATGCATCAACGTGCGCGTGGTGCCGCCCATGATCAGTTCGCGCATGCGCGAGTGTCCGTAGCCCCCGGCCACCAGCATGTCGGCGCCCAGCGCGCCAACCGCGTCGAGCAGCCTGGCGGCGACGGGCCCCGCCTTCTGCACGTTGCGCACGCCGGCCACGATGCCGTGGCGCTGCAGGTAATGCCGCAAGCCGGCCACCGGCTCCGAGTCTGCCCGCGGTTCGCCGCGATCGTCCCAGACGCCGATGATGGTGACGTGGCTGGCGCGCAGCAGCAAAGGCATGGCGTCGGCCACGGCCCGGGCCGCTTCGCGCTGCCCATCCCACGCGATCGCCATGTGCCCGCCATGCAGCCGGCGAAACGCCTGCGGCACCAGCAATACCGGGCGCCCGGCGTTGAGCAGCACATACTCGGCCGCCCCGGCGCCCAGGGAAGGCACTTCCTGCGTTGCCACCGGCCGAGCCATCACGGCCAGGTCGGCTACGCGGGCCTCCTGCGCCAGGACCCAGCCGGTCTCCTCCTCGACCACGCCGTGCGAGAACGGCACGCCCGGCGCATGCGCTGCCATGGTGCTGTTCAGTATCTCGCCCTGCAGCGTGGCCTGCGACAGCAGCCTGCCGCGCGACGCCGCCATATGCCGCGCAACGTCATCGCCCGCGCCCCGGGCCGGGTCCAGGCGCAGGCCGGTGGCGCTGACGCCGGTAACATGCGCGCCAAAGGAGGCTGCCAGGTCGGCAGCCATCCTGACGCGAGATGCGCAGTCGGGATCCGCTCCGAGCGCGACCAGCACGGTCCGGTAGTCCATGATGTGCTCCGTGTATTGGCGAGCCTGCCTGCGGGCAGGCCCAGTCCAATTCATGGTGGCACAGCACGCCGGCCGCACTTTGTCCCAGATCAAGCGCAGGCAAGCGCAGGGACTAGATCTCGCCTTCGCCGAACAGGCGATGCCGGATCGCGTAACGCACCAGCGCCGCCTCGCTGGGCAACTGCAGCTTTTCCATCAGCCGCATCTTGTAGGTGCTCACGGTCTTGGCACTGACGCACAAGCCAGCGGCGATCTCGGTCAGCGGCTCGCCCAGCACCAGGCGGCGGTAGACTTCCATCTCGCGGTCCGACAGGCGCAGGTGGGGATCCTCGCGGTGCTCGTCCTGCAGGCTGTTGGCCAGCTTCTCGCCCATCGCGGCGCTCACGTAGGTGCCGCCCGCGGCGACCTTGCCGATGGCGCTGACCAGCTCCGTGGCCGCGCTTTCCTTGGTCAGGTAGCCTGCCGCCCCGGCCCGGAAAGCGCGCACCACGTACTGCTCCTCGGCGTGCATGGTCAGCACCAGAATACGCAACTCGGGCTGCTCCACGCGCAATTGCCTGATCAGCTCCAGCCCGCTGCGACCTGGCATGGACAGATCCAGCAGGACGACCCGGGCCTTGCAGTCGCGCGCCATCTGCAGCACGGCCGCGCCATCCACCGCCTCACCCACCACCGCGAAGCCGCCCGCGCGGCTCAGGATGTGGCGCAGCCCGTCGCGCATTACGGCGTGGTCGTCGGCAATCATCACGGGGATCATGGGCTTGCCTCCTCGCTCGCGGTTGTGGCTGTGGCTGTGGCTGTGGCTGTGGCCGTGGCCGTGGCCGTGGCCAACGGAAAGCGCACGGTCAGGCAGAAGCCCTCGCCAGGCGCTTGCCTTGTCGCGACCGTGCCGCCAAGCAGCCGTGCGCGCTCCCGGATCCCCACCAGCCCCAGCGATACCCGCTCGCCACCGGCAGGCTGCGTGGCGGCGTCGCCGCGGCCATTGTCCCGTACGGTCAGCTCAAAATGGTCATCCTGGCGAACCAGCTCGATATCGACCCGGTCGGCCTGCGCATGCTGCACGACATTGCTGAGCGCCTCCTGCACGATACGGAATACCGCAGTGGCCGCATGCTCGCCGACGTCTTCCTCCTCGGCGGCATGGATGATGACATTGACGCCGTAGCGGGCGGAGAACTCCTTTGCCAGCCATTCGATCGCCGGGATCAGGCCAAGCTCGTCCAGCAAGGCCGGGCGCAGGTCGGCGGCGATGCGCCGCACCGAAGCCACGGTTTCGTCGATGACCAGATGCATGGCGGCGGCTTGGTCCAGCAAGGCAGGCGCCGTGCCGGCGTCCTTGAGGTCGCTGGCGAGGATGGCCAGGTCCATTTTCAGCGCGCTCAGGCGCTGGCCCAGGTCGTCGTGCAACTCGCGGGCGATGCGGCGGCGCTCCTCTTCCCGCGACGCCTGGACCCGGTCGGAGAGTTGCTGGAGCTCCTCGCGCGACTGACGCAAGGCCGTCTCCGCCCTCACCCGCTCCGTGGTGTCCCGCAGGATGACGGTAAACAGTCTTCCGGCGCCGTCCTGCGTCTGGGAGATCGAGGCCTCGATGGGGAACTCCGTGCCATCCTGGCGCAGCGCGTGCAGTACCCGCTGCTGGCCCATCTGCCGGTCCGTGACCCCGGTGACGCCGAATCGGCGCACATGCGCCTCATGCGCCACACGAAAGCGCGCCGGAATCAGGTCCGCCAGGGGGCGCCCGGCCACCTGCGCGGCGGTGTACCCAAAAAGACGCTCCGCCGTGGGGTTGAACAACACGATGCGCTGCGTTTCGTCCACCGTGATGATCGCCTCCATCGACGAGCGGATGATCGCTGCCAGGCGGGCCTCGCTGTCCTGGGTATGCGGCAGGTTGCCTTCCCCCGCGCGCCGCGGCCGCCGCAGGCGCACCAGCAGCAGGGAGAGCATCACGGCCACCGCCAGGCCCCAGGCGCCGAGCATCGGCGCGCGAGGCAAATTTGGTGAAGTAGGCTCGTTGGTCGCCATGGCTGGTCGCGAAGTGCTCCCGGAGGGTCGGCAAGTCCTACGTGGATCCCGCGAGGATCGCCGGAGGCTCTCCTGTAAAGGTAGGCGATTTGAGCGAAATGCACACGCCCTCTGTGATGCACGCGCAATATGGCGAGGTGAGCGCAGTGGGCACGGTTCGTGCTGTCGGCCGAGTCAGCGATGGTCCTTGTCAGGGTTGCCTGACAAGGACCTGCTTTTTTCCGACATCACTATCAGCCTGCGCTTCTTTCCGCCTGCCGCGGCGCAAGCCATACTCGATTGCATGGCTCCCATGACTCTTCCTGAACGTCTGACCGTCCTGCTGCTCGAGGACTCCGCCCTGATCGGCGCGCGGCAGGCCAGGATGCTGAGATCGATCAAGGACGTGGAACTGCTCGCCCTGGCCCGCGAGCCACGTGCCGCGCTGCTGGCCGCGCAGATCCTGCTGCCCGACATTGTCATCCTCAGCCTGAGCCGGTATGGCGGCTCGGGACTGTGCGCACTGCGGGGCCTGCGAAGAATGCGCCGCCAGGCGACCGTGGTCGTCCTGAGCAACTGCCCGGCGCCGCCAATGCGCAGTGCTTGCCTGCGGGCCGGGGCGTCGTATTTCTTCGACAAGACCATGGAATTCGACGCCTTGCGCAGCACCATGCTGCGCCTTGCGGCGGAAAAGATAACCGCCCGGGCGGCGGCGCCGGAACACACCGCGGCGTAGTGCGCGCAGCCCCGGCCCTTTGCCCGGCACCGGCGGCAAGCACGCCCGGCAGCGGTGGCCGGTCCGAGCGGCCAGGGGCAAGAGATAAGAGACCAGAAACCAAAAACCAAAAACCAAAAACCAGAGACAAAGGAATCAGCCATGTCAGCGTACCTGCAACAGCAAGCGAAAGCGCCTGCGGCGATGCCCCAGGCCTATCACGGCCCCCAATTGCTGGATTTCCTGCCCCTGGAACCCACCCCGCCGGCCACGGTGTCCCACAAGACAAATTGCTCGAGCTGCGCCATGCGCGCCATCTGCATGGGTGGCAACCTGAACGACGCGGATCGCTCCAGGCTCGATACCGTGATCCACAACTGGCGCATGGTCCGGCGCGGCGAAGCGCTCTACCGGGCCGGCGACGCCTTTCAGAGCATCTACGCGCTGCGTTCCGGTTCGTTCAAGACGGTGTTGGCGCACCAGAACGGCTGCGAGCAGGTCAGCGGCTTCTTCCTCACCGGCGAGACGCTCGGGCTCGATGGCATCTGCACGGAGCACCACGCCTGCGACGCCATCGCCCTGGAAGACAGCGCGGTGTGCGTCATTCCCTTCCATCTGCTCGAAGCGCTCTGCCGCGAAATGCGCTCGCTGCAGCAGCACGTGCATCGCATGCTGAGCAGCGAGATCGTGCGCGAATCGGGCGTGATGCTGCTGCTCGCCAGCTTGTGCGCGGAGCAGCGCGTGGCGGCATTCCTGCTCAATATCTCGGCGCGCCAGCATGCGCGCGGCTACTCCCGGCGCGACCTCGCGCTGCGCATGACACGCGAGGAAATCGGCAGCTACCTGGGCATGAAGCTCGAGACCGTCAGCCGCACCCTGTCGCGCTTCCAGCGCGACGGCCTCATCGAGGTCAAGGGCAAACGCGTGACCCTGCTGGATCTTGAGGCGCTGGACCGCATCTAGCCGCGCGCCGTCGCGCAAGCCGCTCCTGCCAGCCTTGTGCAAGCCGTGAGAGCGCGGCCCACCATCTTGCGCGCCTGGTTGACGTTGGCTTGACGTTGATCAGCAAACGCGCACGGTTCGGCTTGCGGCTGCAACCGTAGTGCCTAGACTGGCAGAAAGCACGCTGCTGCGTGCCCGCGGCGCTCGCCCTCCCGTGCTCCGCCTTGCACTGCATTGCGCCTTCCTTTTTGCGCCTTCCTCGTTTCCCTTCCCGGGGGAGGCAGATGCCATGACCATCGAGATTGTCTTTGCAAAAGCCATCCCCTCGTATTGCCCGGCTGACCTGTGCCTCGAATGCGCTGCCAGCGTCGATGGCGTCCCGGCCAGCTACGCGATCACGGCGGAGGCACTGGAAGACCACTTCGGTGCGCGTTCGCACCAGCCGGACGACCTCATCCAAGCCTTCGAAGGGCACCGCGAGGATATCGAATGCGTGGCACGGCAGTTGTTTGAAATCACCGCGGCTCACCACATTGTGCTGCACAGCGGTCATTTCCGATTCGCGCTCTAGGCCTGCCTGTGCGCCTGCCGGCGCGGCCCCTCGATGGCAACGGCACCGATTGCCAGCAACGGATCGAACGAATCGAACGAATCGGACTGATCGGACAGGCACATGGCATTCCGGGCATGCATCGCGGCGGCGGGTGCGACCGTGTCGGCCTTGGGCCTGGGCGGCCGCCACCACCCCGGTCCCGGCGCGCAGCCGGCGCAAAGCATGGCGGCCAGGCAAGCCGCAAGGCCGCGCCACAGTATGCAGCCGCCCGCGGCACCTTGGTGGGGAACTCTCATCTTCATCGCCGCCTCCAGTTGCCGGCGCTTGCGGGCACCGGCTTGTCACGCCCGCGGCCTGCCGCGTCGAACCCTCGTTCCGCTTCAATATAGGCGCGTGGTTGCCGCTCGGCTTGATCCGCATCAAGCTAACTTCCAGGCACGCGCATAGCATGAGTGCATGACCTGCCCGATCGGGGCGGCAGGCACCTGGGAGAGCGCGGCATGGAACCGGCGGCACTCACGCAAGCGTTGATGCGACCCGCGGCGTACCCGCATCCGGTGGGCAAGGTCAGCCTCATCGAGACGCACATCTCGCAAGTCTTCCTTGCCGGGCCCTTTGCCTACAAGGTGCGCAAGCCCGTGCGCCTGGACTTCGTCGACTTCGCCACGCTGGCCGCCCGCAAGGCGGATTGCCAGGCCGAACTCGAACTGAATCGCAGGATGGCGGCGGCGCTCTACCTCGGCGTGGTGCCGATCGTGGCGGGCGCCGGCCCCGGGGAGGTCCGGATAGGCGGTACTGGCCAAGCGCTGGAGTACGCGGTAAAGATGCGCCGCTTCCGCCAGCAAGACCTGTTCTGCGCGATGGCGCAGACAAACCGGCTAACCAGCACCCATGTCGAGACGCTGGCCCGCAGGCTTGCCGCGATCCACCTGGCTGCGCCGGTCGCCGACGGCGGCACGGGGCACGGCACGCCGGCACGGATCGCGGCGGTGGCGCAACAAGCCATGGCGGGCGTTGCCGCCCTCGCCTCGGACACCGGCGCGGCGGCACGCTTGGCGGCGCTGTTGCGCGAGCGGGCCGTAGCGCTGCAACCGGCATTTGCCAAACGGCTGGCAAGCGGCCATGTCAGGGAGTGCCACGGCGACCTGCACCTTGGCAACATCGCCTTGATCGACGGCGAGCCCACGCCATTCGATTGCCTGGAGTTTGATGCCGGGCTACGCTGGATCGACACCATCAGCGATACCGCCTTTGTCTTCATGGACCTGCTCCATGCCAGCCGGCAAGACCTCGCCTACCGGCTGATCAATACCTATCTGGAGTGCAGCGGCGACTATGCCGGCCTGGCGATATTGCCGTTCTACACGGCGCTGCGCGCCGTGGTGCGCGCCCGCGTGCTGCTCGAACGCGCGCACCAGCGCGGCGCCGCGGGAACCGGTACCGCCGCGGAAATGGCGGCGGCTCAGATGCGCTGCAACGATCTGCTTGCGCTGGCCAGCGCCGCGCTGACGCGCAATCCGGGCGCGATCACCATCATGCATGGCCTCTCGGGCAGCGGCAAAAGCACCGTTGCCCACCACTTGGCGCTGGCCGCGGCCATGGTGCGCGTGCGCGCCGATGTGGAGCGCAAACGCCTTGCGCCTGCACATGGCGATCAACAGGGCAATCAACCGGGCGATCAACTTGCCGATGCACCTGGCAAGCCGGCTGCGCACGGCGACCGGTACACGGCGCAACGCACCGCCCGCGTCTACCGCAGGCTGCTGGCAATCTGCCGGCTGGGCAGCGGCGCCGGATTCCCCATGATTGCCGATGCGACCTTCCTCGCGCGGGCCGAGCGGCTGCGCTTCGCGTCGCTGGCCGCGCGCCGGGGAGCGGACTTTTCCATCGTCGACTGCCATGCGAGCCTGGCCACCCTGCGCGAACGGATCGTCACGCGCGCGCGCCGGGGCGGCGATCCTTCCGAGGCGGATCTCCAGGTGCTGGAGTGGCAGCGGCGCGCGCAGGAGCCATTGGGCAGCGATGAATGGCGCCATGTGGTGCGCATCGGCGAGACCGTTCTGTCCGGCTGATGGCGCTTCGTGGAAATTTCGTGGAAATTTGCCCGCTCAGGCTTCCTTGGGCGATAGCCATGCCGGGCGCTGCGCGGCGCCGCTGCGCCCGTTCGCGGCTTCCACCTGCTCGGCAAAAGCGCGCAGGGCCTGCGTGGCCGCCCCGCTGGCCACGTCGGCCTGGAGCAGCGCCAGTACCGGCGACGGTGGCTGCGTGGCCAGGCGGGCGATCTCCTCTGCCGCCCTGAAAGCGCCTTGCCGGGCCATCACGCAGATCACCGACGTCTTGCAGGCCAGCGGCATGTGGTCGCGCAGGAAGCTGCGCATGGGCGCGGCCAGGTGGCCGACCCAGATGGGCGCGACGATGACAAGCCGCTGGCAATCGTCCAGCGCCGGGCCGGCGTAGCGGTAGCCTACATGCCGCTGCAACAAGATATCCAGCACGCAGCGCGCATCGCCCAGCAAGCCGGAGCGGCTGGCCTGGTCGCCGACTTCCGCCAGCGGCCAGCCGGATTGCGCCGCCAGTTCTTCTGCGGCCTGGCGCGCCGTGCCGGTGCGCGAGTAATAAACGATCAGGATCTTTTCCATCAATGGCTCCTCAGCTCTCGATCCGGGTTATGCGCGTGCCGACCAGCGACAGGCTGATCATGATGCCGCCGTTGGTCAGCACGAAGCCCACGATATCGCCCCGCACGGTGTTGCTATCCACGCTGGCACCGATGCCCAGGCTCAGGACGGACACCGACCCGTCCACGCCCACGGTCCAGCCCTGGCTGGCACGGAAGCGTTCCAGCGCCTGCCCGGTCAGGAACACCAGCACCACGGCCTTGGATGCCATGCCCGCCTGCGCCCCGAGCGAGGCGCCAACCAGCCGGTAGTAGGCCTTGTCCCCGCCTGCGCCACGCAGCATGCCGTCGCCCTGCTGCACGCCCGCCACCGCGCCGCCGGCGAGCACGTCGGGAAAGACCAGTACACCGCTGGCCTTGTCCACCAAGGCCCGCGCGCCGGGGTTGCGCGCAGTCAGGCGCGCCAGCACGGCTTCGCAGCGTGCATCGAGCTCCTCGGCATCCAGCACGCGCTTGTCGGCGGCTGAACCCGCCCAAGCGGCCGCCGGCAGGCCTGCGGCGCAACACAGCACGGCAGCCCCGGCGAGCGCCCGGCATGCCAGGCGCCGCCGCCTGGCGGCAGCCGGCAACGTGGAGGTCATGGCGCTACCGGCGCGCCTGATGCCGGCTTTGCGCCGGCCCTCGCCTCAGTCTGTGGTGCGTGCACCAGCAGTACCGGCTGGCGGCATTGCCGGACCAGCGCTTCGGCTACGCTGCCCATCAGCAGGCGCCGCACGCCACGCCGGCCGTGCGTGCCCAGCACCAGCAGCTCCGCCCCGGTCTGCTGCGCCACCTGCTCGATGGCGTTGGCCACGTCGCCCAGCGCCAGGGCTTCATCCACCATCAGCGTCTTGCATGTCACCTGCGCAGCCGCCGCCTTGGCCTTGGCTTCGTCCAGCAAGATCTGCCCGCCTTCGAGCAGGCCGGCACGCAGGTCTGTCAGGTCGACGTAGCCGACCTCGTACCTGAGGTAGCTGTTATCGATCACATGCACCACGGTGAGTTCCGAGCGCATCGCGGCGGCCAGGCGCAGCGCCTCCTCCAGCGCTCGATCGGCGGACTCGCTGCCATCCACGGCAACCAGGATCTTGCTGTACATCTTGTACCTCCCGCTAAAAAAAGACAGGCGCCGCAGCTTGCAGCCGACGCTTCCAGTTTGTACGCCCGGGCAAGCGTGGTGTTGATGTAGATCATGGCATTCGCTGCTTTCCCGGGTACCGCGCCGTTTGCGCGCTTTGCGCGCATCGCCCAGGTGGCTTGACGTGCATCAATACGTCCCGTGCCCAGCGCTCTAAGCTGCTGATGGAAGCCGCTGGCATGCGCGCTTTCCTATCGACATTGCAACATGGCGACATCCAGCCAGGAGGCACGGACCATGTACCAGAGAATATTGCTCGCGGTGGACGGCAGCCGCTCTTCGGACCTAGCCCTGAGCCAGGCCATCACGGTGGCCAAGGCGACCGGCAGCGAGGTAAAGGTGCTCTTCGTGGCGGACGACAACGATATCTTCTTCACGGCGGGCAGCTACGACCCCCGCAAACTGATGGACGGCATCCTGGCCGCGGGACGCGATGCGCTGGCAGCGGCCGCCACGCGCCTGGCGGATGCCGGCATCCCGCATTCGACGCTGATCCTCGAGAAGCCCGTTTCCCCCGGGCAGATCTCCACCACGATCGTGGAGCAAGCCGACCACTGGAATGCGGACCTGATCGTGATCGGCACGCACGGCCGCCGCGGCTTCCGGCGCCTGGTCATGGGCAGTGTGTCCGAAGGCGTGGTGCACAAGAGCAACAAGCCGGTGCTGATGGTGCGCAGCGAGATCGAGGAATGAGGGCGCCCCGCGAGCAACGGCTGCGACAGGTGCGACAGGCTGAACGACGGGCTCCATGCCGACGGGCGGGCTGATGCGAGGCGCTTGCCGGATCCGACGCAACGGCGTGGCCGCGCCCCGGGTCCTCGCCGGCCTGCTGGCTGCGTGGGCCTTGAGTTGCCATGGCATCGCGCTGGCCGCGCCCTCCGCGCCCTCTGCGCTCTGGTTTTCGCAGGGTCATCCCAATGCCCTGGCCTGGCAGGCCGCCGGCATCCTGGACGGCGCCACGGCCGACGGGCTGGAACCCCGCGACTATGATGCCGACGGCCTGCGCCGCGCGCTGGGCCAGGCTGCGGATGGGCCGCCGCTGGCACCCGAAGCCGCCGCCTCGCTTGACGAGAGGCTGACAGCGGCGATGCAGCGCTATCTCGCCGACCTGCACGGCGGCCGGGTCGATCCCGGCACGATCCACGAGAAATTTGCCCCGGCGCCGGACCGGCAGTTCGATTCGTCGCGCCTGCTGCGCGCAGCCATCGCCGGACAGGACCTGCCCGAGGCGGTCCGGCAGGCGGCGCCGTCGTTCCCGCTCTACGCAAGCCTGCGCGCGGCGCTTTCACGTTACCGCGCGCTGGCCGGCCACCCGGCCTGGCAGGCACCGCTGCCGCCGCTGCCCGGCAGGAAGCTGGTGCCCGGGCAGGCCTACGCCGGGCTGCCGGTGCTGGCACAGCGCCTGATCGCGCTCGGCGACTTGCCCGCCGCCACGCCCGTCCCGCAACACTATCAGGGCGAACTGGTGGAGGGCATCAAGGCGTTCCAGGTCCGCCACGGGCTGGCACCGGATGGCGCCATCGGCGCGGGCACGTTCGCGCAACTGAATGCGCCGCTCGCCGGCCGCGTACGGCAGATCGAACTGACGCTGGAGCGCCTGCGCTGGACGCCCCTGCTGGAGGGCCCGCGCATGATCGTGGTCAACGTGCCGGAGTTCGTGTTGCGCGCCTACGAAATCCACGACGGGGCCATCCAGGTCAAGGTGGAAATGAAGGTGATCGTGGGCAAGGCGCTCGATACGCGCACGCCGCTGTTCAAGGAGGACATGCGCTTCATCGAATTCAGTCCTTACTGGAACGTGCCGCCGTCCATCGCGCGCGCGGAAACCGTGCCCCGGCTGCGCCGCGATCCCGGCTATTTCGAGCGGCAAGGCTTCGAGTTCGTCAGTGGCGACGCCAAGGTGATCACCACCTTGTCGGCCGCCAGCCTGGATGCCGTCCAGCGCGGCCAGCTGCGCATACGGCAACGCCCAGGGCCGATGAATGCGCTTGGCGACATCAAGTTCGTCTTCCCCAACAACGAGAACATCTACCTGCATCACACACCCACCCCGCAACTGTTCGCGCGGGACCGGCGCGACCTGAGCCATGGCTGCATCCGTGTCGAGGCACCGGTGGCGCTGGCTGGCTTCGTGCTGCAGGACACGCCCGGCTGGACCGAGGCGCGCATCCGCGAGGCCATGGAGAAGGGAGAATCCAGCACGCTGCGGCTGCGCCAGCCCCTGCCAGTGGTGCTTGCGTACGGCACGGCCATCGTCAAGGCCGACGCTCGCGTCTACTTCTTCCCGGATATCTATGGGCTGGACAGCGTGCTTGACGAGGCGCTACGGCAACGGTCCGCCCGCCTGCGGGCTTCCGCCTTGGCCAGCACGCAGGCAAGATAGAGCCATTGCATTGCGCCAAAGGGGAGTGCTTTCGATGACCAAACCGCCCAGCGATCCTCGCCGCCTGTTTCTGCGGCACACCGGCGGGCTTGTGCTGGCTGGCGCGCTGCTGCCGTTGCCGGCCCGGGCGGCACTGGCGGCCCTGGCGAGCTTGCCGGATGCCCGCAGCCTGTCTTTCGAGCACACCCACACCGGTGAGCGCATCGCCTTGGTCTACGCCGTCGGCGATCAGTTCGTGCCCGAGTCGCTGGCCGCGCTCAATCACTTCCTGCGCGATCACTACTCGGGCCAGGTCGGCGTGATCGATCCGCAACTGTTCGCGCTGCTTTACCGCCTGAGGCAAACGCTGTGCTGCGCGGCCCCCTTCCAGGTCATCTCCGGCTATCGCAGCCCCGCCACCAATGCGCGGCTGCGCCAGACGCGCGGTGGCGGCGTGGCCAGCCATAGCCTGCATATGGACGGCAAGGCCATCGATATCCGCCTGCCCGGCGTTGCGCTGTCCGACCTGCGCGACGCCGCGCTCTCGCTGCGCGCCGGCGGGGTGGGCTTCTATCCGCAGGAGCAGTTCGTGCATGCGGATACGGGCCGGGTGCGGGATTGGTAGGCAAGGCGCCGTGAGAGGCCATCGGCAGGTTCCGGCCAGGCTCGCGCATCCGGGTTTTCCCCATCGGCGGCCCCCCTAGCCTGGGCGACCCGGACAAGTTATGCTTTTGGCCGCATATTAGCCCGCACGGGGTGGGCTAGCGCTCAATCGACAATCCCCCTGCTCCGGGCGGGCATATCTGGACGGAAATCAGCCATGCGCACCCCTGCACGAACAACCTCTTGCCCGCGCGCATGCCGCTAAGCCGGTTGTTGTTGCCTCCAGAGCCGCCCACGCTCGCGCCCGGCATCGCGCACAGCAGTTTCAGCGTGCAAGGCGACGCCCGCCAGAGCTTGCTGGCCTGGCAGGAGCGGATGAGCCCGGTCTACGATATCCGGCCCGCCACGGCGCAAGGCGAGCAGACGTTCGAAGCCTCGCTGTCTCGCTACTCCATCGACGATCTGAGCTTCTTCGACATCCGTACCGGCCCCAATCTGGCCGAGCGCTCGTTGGGGCGCGTGTCGACAGAGAACATTCGCGACATTACCTTCAGCGTGTTCCTGGAAGGCGCGCCCGCCCAGTTCATGGGCGGCAAGCCAGGGCTGGACGCGCCGCAGCGGCCCGGCGTGCCAAGCATCCTCGCGCTGGACATGGACCAGCCGTGCACCATCCGGAGTTTTCATGGCCGCATGCTGCTGTTCTTCGTGCCGCGCGCCCTGGTGGAAATGGCCTTCCCCGATGCCGCGTCGCTGCATGGCCGCCTGGTTGAGGCCACCACACCGCTGATGCGGGTGCTGATCTCGCATCTGGTGGCACTGAACCGACAAATCGTGGGCCTGAGCAAAGAGGAAGCCGACCGGTCATTTCGCACCGCGATCGAACTGCTGGCAGCCGCGTTCAGCCGGCACGCGGGGCTTTCCGGCAGCGCCCGCGCGGCGGTGCGGGCCGCGGTGTACGGCCAGGTGCGGCGCTATGTCGAGGCCAATCTGCATGACCCCGGCCTGACCCCTGACAGCGTGCTGCAATCGCTGCAGCTGTCACGCGCCAGCGTGTACCGCCTGTTCCTGCATGAAGGCGGCCTGGCCGCTTATATCCGCAGTCGCAGGCTGCGGGCGGCGGCCGATGAACTGGTGCGCTTTCCCGACATGGCGGTGCAGGACATTGCCTCGGGGCTCGGTTTCAACAATGCGTCGAGCTTTACGCGTGCCTTCCGCCGCGCCTATGACATCGCGCCGCAGGAATTGCACAGCTATGCCCCGCTGCTACAGCGCGAACAAGCACGGCTGCAGCGCCATGCACCCTGGCGCGCGGCGGGATTCAGGTAGGAATCCGTTCAGGGCACTGCCCCTCTGGCCACCTCTGGCCACCGCTGGCCACCTCTGGCGACCTCTCGCCCGATCACTCCACTGGCGCCGCCGCCATCCACCCGTTTGCGGCATTCGCCGCCACGACCTGTTTCGCGATCGAATCACCCAGGCGCCTGGCATCCGCGGAGATACTGTCGCGCTTGACCTCGGACACGCCATGCAAGCCCGCGCCGGCCGCGGCCGACATCGCGAGATGGCCGGCGGCGGCACCGACGCCGGCGGTTTCCGCCACGCCCGGCATGTGGCCGCTGTTGGCCTCTGCCGCGAAGCGCTGCAGCGGCATGGGCGCACCGTGCGCCGGCTGGTACAGGATCTGGACCGACGCGCCGACCTCGCTCTTGCCTGCGCCAAGGCCGATCAGCAAGCGGCGCCGACGCTTGCCCTCGTCGATCGTCTGGATGCTTGCCTCGACGATCAGCGCATTGCCGTGCGCGGGCACGGCGCCGTCCGCGCGTACCGCGCGCAGTCCCTGGGACTGCAGCTGGCGCACGATTTCATCGGACAGCTGCTCACTCGCTTCGCGCGCCGCCTGGCTCTGCTCGCTGGCGGCGGTCCCGCCGGCGACCATCGTCTTGAGCTTCCGAGCCATGCCGCTGTCCAGTTTCACCTGATCCGGGCTGGCATCGAAGGCTTGCACATAGATGATGTCCGCCCGCACCTGTGCCTGAGGCATGACGCTGGCCTGATGCGTCACGCCGGTGACGCCGGTGACGCCCCAGGCGCAGCCCGCCATCAAGAGCGATCCTGCCGCCAATGCTGTCATTGCCAGACGCGTAGCGTTGTGCTTGATGCGTGGGTATGAAGTCCGCATGTTGTTCCTGTCATCGGCACCATCGTGCCGCCGATTGCCGAAGAATTGCCGAGAAGATGTCGCCGACAATCATTCGATCCACAGGATCAGAAACCATCGGAGATCATGCCTGCTTGCGTGCGGCTCATCTGCTATCGGTGTGAGCCGCGACCCGCAGACGCAAGTATGGGAGGAACCGGCTGCACGCGCCATGCGGGAAATATGTCGCGCGATGTCACCCTTGCGTCGAGCCCGGGCGCGGGGAATGGGCGGCTTCGCCTGACGCCGATGGCCGGTGCAGCGGCAACGCCACAACCGCTTCCAGCCCCCCGCCCTCGCGAGCGCGGAACTGCAAGGAACCGCCGTGCAGGCGCGCAATGCGCTCCACGATCGCCAGGCCCAGGCCGGTGCCGCCCGAATGGCCGCGTGCGTTGCTGCCGCGGCTAAAGGGCGCCTTGAGCTGCTCCAGCTCCTGTGCGCTGATGCCGCTGCCCCGGTCGCACACGGCGGCATAGGCCGTATCGCCCTCGGCCCAGGTGCGCACGCACAAGCCGGTTCGTCCGTAGACGACCGCGTTGTGCATCAGGTTCATCAGCAGCCGCATCAGGGCCACCGGCCGGAACGAAAGCGCCGGCACGCTGCCGAGCGAAAGCGCGAACTCGTGCCCAAGCCCGGCATAATCCGCGGCGAGCTGGCTCACGAGCGCATTGAGGTCGCCAGGCTGTGGCACCTCGCGTTCGCCACTGCCCGCGTAGTCCATGAACTGCTGGAGGATCGTGTCGATCTGATCGAGATAGCCCTCCGCCGATGCCACGAAGTGATCGGCGGCGCCGCGCGGCATCGCCATGGCCATCGCCAGACGCAGCTTGGTGAGCGGCGTGCGGATATCATGCGACACGCCGGCCAGCATCAGCGCGCGCGTCGCCTCCGCCTGCTGCAATGCCTGCGTCATCTGGTTGAACGCGCTGCTCACCTGGGCGATTTCCGTCGGCCCGCTGGTGGGCAGAGGCACGGGGGCTTCGCCGGCGCTGACGTGGCGTGCCGCGCGCGCCAGATCCTGCAGCGGACGATTGATGTGCAGCTGGATCAGGTAACCGGTGAGCGCCGCGAGCAACGCGAAGGCCGCCGACAGCGCCAGCGCGGTGGTGACGCCGCTCGCCTGCGCGTCTTCGGTCATCGGCAAGGCGATCCATTGGGGTGCGCCATCCATGTGTACGCGAATCCATAGTTGCTCCCCTTCCCCCTTCCTCCCGCCTTTCCCCGTCTGCCATCGCACCGCCATGTCCGGCGGCAGATAGCGCTGCAATGCCTCCATGAAGACATCGCGCTGGTAGGTGCGAAAGAAGTGGAGCGCACTGGCATGCGGCGCCTCTACGCCTTGCTCCGGCGGCTGCGCCCGCGCCCCGAGCCGTGCCGCCGCCGCGCGGCCCTGCTCGGGCGGCATGGCGGCAAGGACGCGGTCGAGCGTCTTCACGTAGTCGGAAAAGATGATCGCCGCACGCTCGATGTGCGGGCGCTGCACGAAATGCAGCAACACGGTGAGCGCGCTGACCTGGGTCAGCGCCACGAGCGCCACCAGCAGGGCGATGTTGCGCGCGAGCAGCGAGCGGGGCAACGCGAGCCGCATCACGGCCCGACGCCGGCGACCAGCATGTAGCCGACGCCCCATACGGTCTTGATGAAGCGCGGCTTGGACGGATCGTTTTCGACGATCTGGCGCAGCCGCAGGATCTGTACGTCGATGCTGCGGTCAAGGGCGTCATGGTCGCGGCCGCGGGCTCGCGCCAGCAGGTTCTCGCGGCTCACCGGGCGGTTTGGCGACGACCCTAGCGCGTGCAGCAGCAGCATCTGCGCGGAGTGCACTTCGACCGGCTCACCGCCGCGCTCCAGCGTCTGCTTGCCGACGTCGAATGCGAAATCGCCGAAGTGCAAGGTCTGCGAGGTCACGGTCGGATCTCCAGCCGCCATCTTCTGCCGGCGCAGCAGCGCGCGAATCCGTGCCACCAGTTCGTCCGGAAGGAATGGCTTGGCGAGATAGTCGTCGGCGCCGGTCTCAAGCCCGGCCACCCTGTCGAGCGGATCGCCCTTGGCGGTCAGCATCAGGATGGGCAGCGTCTGCCCTTCGGCGCGCAGCCGGCGGCAAATGGCCAGGCCATCTTCCGGTTCCATCATCAGGTCCAGCACGAGCAGGTCGTACGGCTCGCGCTGCAGGTAGCGGTCAAGCCGCTTGCCATCGGCGACCGCGCGTACCAGGAAGCCGTGCCCGGTCAGGAACCGTTGCAGCATGTTGCGCAGCTCGGCCTCATCATCGAGCACGATAATCCTGTTCACCTGCTCCATGGCGCGTCTCCGGCAAGGATCGCGAATCGCCCGAAATCACCGGCGATCAGTGGTGATCAGCGAGCCATTGCCTTCTGTCTCATGAACCCCTCGATCTGCGCCAACGTGACGTATCCGGCCTGCTGCGTGTCGATCTCATCGAAATGGCTGGCGACCATCGGCATGCCCGCCGCCGCTTGTTCCCGGGTCAGCTTGCCGTCGCGCGTCGTGTTGGCATTGGCGAAGCGCATCTGCAATTGCTGCATCGCACGTTCCACCCGCGCGCTGGCGCCCGCTGGTGGCGCGACGCTCTGCGCGGATGCGCCTGCAGAAACAATACACAAAATCAAAACCGCGATCATCTGCTTCATGGTGTTCTCCGTGGTGTAGCCGACATTCGATGCCGGCGGGGGTAGTCGATCCGCATCGATCCGGAACAATCAGATTGGGCTGATGGCCGTCAGGCCCAGTGCGCGGGCACCCAGACGCGGCCGACCCAGTGTCCGGGCACAATGACCGCCGCACGCGGTGCCCGTGCCACGTAGACGGCACGCGGCGCGACATACACAACCCGAGGCGGGGGCGGCGGCGCAACCACCACCACCTTGGGCGCCGGCGGGGCGACGTAGACCGCCTTCGGGGGCTGCGCGGGCGGCAGGTAGACAGGCGTGGGCTGCACATAGGCCACTGGCGCGGGCGTGACGACCACCGGTGCGGCGCCAACCGCCACGGTGGCGCCCACCGTGGTCACCGTGCCGCCGGTAGTGACTGTGCCTGCGGTCGTCACCGTGCCGCCATGCACCACCGTCGCGGCGCCCGTCGTCACGACACCCGGCGCCACGCGCGTCGCGGTGCCAGAGTGGGTGACGGTGCCGCCGTCCGCGCCGGTCACCGTCCCCGAACGGGCGCACGTCGCGCCGGCGCAAGTGGTCGATGCCGCGTGGCTGACCGTGTTGCCGTTCGAGCCGGTGATCGTGCCCGACGATGCATACTGGCCCGGCGCGTCACGCGTCACGCTGCCCGCCGTGGAGACAGTCTGGCCGTTTGGCCCGGTGAGGTTGCCCGTGTGCGAACAGGTGCCGCCGGCGCAACTGGTGTCGCCAGCATGCTGTACCGAGCGGCCATTGGGCCCGGTCGCCGTGCCCGAGTTGGAGAACTGCCCCGGCGCGGTACGGGTCACCGTGCCGGTATTCGTCGCGATCCCGCCGTAGGGACCGGCGACGCCACCGGCGTGCGAACAGCTTGCGCCCGAGCATGAACCGGCATGCGCGCCGTTGTAGACGCCGTGCGGCGTGTAGGCCGCGCCGTGGCCCGACCAGCCAGCGAAGGCCGGGGTGCTGGCGAGGAGGATCAGCGACGCGGCCGCTGTGACAACGTGATGGCGTTTCATGGGATGTCCTTCGTGTTCGGGTTCGGGTTCGGGTTCGGGTCAGGTCACGCACTGCGGCCTGGCAACGGGACGAACTATAGGACGAGGGTGCGAAACATTCGCCATGGAAAACATGTCGCGGTGTTACACCGGCCGGGCTGACGGATTGGCTGACGGATTGGCTGACATCGGGCGACATATTTCCCGCCTGGCTCTGCCCGCGGCCGCCCACTACAGTGGCCTCACCCGACGCGACGGCGGTCACTGCCGCGCACGACGCGTCCCACCCCAACCTGTTCCGCGCCCATCATGCACACCACTGGAAACATCGCACTCTATGTCGCGTTAGCCACGTCGTTCATCGTCGCCGTCTCGCTGATCGAGGCTTTCGTGCTGACCCGAAAGCTGCGCGACAGCGCCGCGCCGTTCGACTGGAATGAAACGTGGCTGTCGCTGGCCGACCTGGCCGGCGGCAAGCTGTTCGCGCTGCTGCCGCTCTCGCTGGCAACGCCGATCTTCGCCTTCGCCTGGGATCATCGCCTCTTTACCGTCACGATCAACAGCGCGCTGATGGCGCTGCTGCTGTTTGTCGGCCAGGAGTTCTGCTACTACTGGTATCACCGCGCGTCGCACCGCATCCGTTTCTTCTGGGCCACGCATGCGGTTCATCACTCGCCGAACCAGTTGACGCTGTCGTCCGCCTATCGCCTTGGCTGGACCAGCAAGCTGAGCGGCTCGGCGATGTTCTTCGCGCCGCTCGTCTGGCTTGGCGTGCGCCCTGAGGTCGTGCTCGCCACGCTGATGTTCAACCTGCTGTATCAGTTCTGGCTGCACAACACGTGGATGCCCAAGCTCGGCTGGCTCGAATACGTGCTCAACACGCCGTCGGCCCACCGCGTGCACCACGCGTCGAATGCCGCTTACCTGGATGCCAACTACGGCGGCGTGCTGATCGTGTTCGATCGCCTGTTCGGCACCTACGTCGAGGAACGCGCCGACGAACCGTGCCGTTACGGCTTGGTCACGCCGACGCATACGCGCAACCCGCTCGTCAACCAGTTCGAGCACTGGGTCAGCCTTGCGCGGGATATCGCGTCGGCGGGCAATGCATGGACCGCCATCCGTTACGTGATGCTGCCGCCCGGCTGGCGCGCGGACGGCACTGGCCAGACCACGGAGAACCTGCGCCGGCGCCACTGCGCCTCGCCACCGCCTGCCTCTACTCGCTGACCCCGTGCGCAAGCCAGCCAAACTGGAACGCGACGCAAACACGATCGGCGTGCCTGTCGCGACCCGGCGGATCTGCGCGATGTGGCGGCATTCGCGCTCGACCCGGGGTGCTGGCAAGACAGGTACGCACGATGCATAATCCTGAAACTGGTTTCACCGAGACCGACTTCCCATGCCACACGCTGTGACACAACCCAAGTCCGACCTGAAGCCCGCAGAGACACTCACCATCCAGGACGTTGCCAACTATGCGGGCGTCTCCAAAGCGACGGTGTCGCGCTTCCTGAACCGGGGCGGCGAGCAGTTGTCCGCCGACGTGGAGGCACGCGTGGCCGCGGCCGTGCGCGCGCTGGGCTATAGCCCGAGTCCCATGGCGCAGGCGCTCAAGCGTGGCAAGTCGCGCCTGATCGGGCTGGTGGTGGCGGACGTTTCCAATTCGTTCTCGGTGGCCGTACTGCGTGGTGTGGAGAAGGCCTGCCGCGACGCTGGCTATATGGTGATGCTGTTCAACCTGGGCAATGACGAGCAGCTGGAGCGCGAAGCCATTCGCTCGCTGTCAGCCTACCGGGTCGAGGGCTTCATCCTGCACACACTGGGCCACGACGCCGGCGCCCTTGCCGATGCCGCGCAACTGGGCAAGCCGGTCGTGCTGGTCGACCGCAAGGTCGGCGACGCCCAGGTCGACCTGGTGGCCCTGGATAACCTCTCCGCGGTTCACGAGGCTGCCGCCCACCTGCTCGAAGCCGGCTACCGGCGCCTGCTCTTCATCAGCGAGCCGATCAAGGCCATCAGCTCGCGCAACGAGCGGGCCCGGGCCTTCCAGAACTTCATCGCGGAGCATGCGGACTCGCTGGGCGGAAGCGTGTTCGAAGCCCGTACCGGTGACGACGCCGCTCTCGACGAAGCGCTGCGCGCCCTGCGCCGCGACGCCGGCGAGGCGCCGGTAGCCGTGCTGGCGGCCAATGCGGTGATCTCGCTGCGCGTGGCCGCCGCCGCCGCCAGGCTGGGGTGGCAGCTCGGTACCGACCTCGGCCTGGTCGGGTTCGATGATCCGGAATGGGCTGCCCTGGTCGGCCCTGGCCTGAGCACCATTTCCCAGCCCACCGACGACATCGGACGCGCCGCCACCAACTGCCTGATCGAGCGGCTGCAAGGCGCGCAGCTTGCGCCGCGCCAGGTCCTGTTGCCTGGCACCCTGGTCAAGCGCGGGTCGACGCGCCGCGGCTGACAGGAAGCCGAAAGTCGTTCTTGGCGACGCGACGGCGTAACGAGCGCCACCCTCTCCCTCGCTCCATCCCCCCGTTCCACCCGTAAGGGTTTCCACTGCTGGAGTTCTGAAACCGGTTTCCTATAATCCTGAAACCGGTTTCAGAACCGTACTGCCGATCGCTGCGACGCCAGCGACACATTCCACAGAACGTGCAGGAGACATTGATGAACATCCAACGCTTGTTGCGCCAGATTGCCGCGCCCGTGCTCACGCTGCTGGTCCTGGCCAGCACCTCGGCCGGAGTCCAGGCGCAGACCGTCGCCGAGATCGTCAAGAGGGGCAAGGTCACCATCGGCGTGGTGACGGGCGCGCCGCCCTTCGGCACCACCGACGCCACCGGCAAGCCCGCCGGCTACGATGTCGACGTGGCCAACCTGTTGGGCAAGTACCTCGGCGTGCCGGTCGATATCGTGCCGCTCACCTCTCCCAGCCGCATTCCGGCGCTGGAAGCCGGCAAGGTCGATTTCCTGGTCGCCACCCTGGCGCCGACGCCCGAGCGGGCGCGGGCCATCATGTTCAGCTCGCCCTACAGCGCGTTCGAGCTGACCATCTTCGCGCCGGTCGCGGCCAGGTACGCCAAGCTGGCTGAGCTTGGGAAGAAGAAGGTTGGCGTGACGCGCGGCACCACGCAGGACACGGCACTGACCCGCCTGGCTGTGCCCGGCATGAGCATCGTCCGCTTCGAGGACGACGCGACCTGCGCGCAGGCGCTGATCAGCAACCAGGTCGAAGCCATTGCCCTGCCCAGCACCACCGGCAACGAGATCATGAAGGCACGCGGCGCCGGCAAGTTCGATGCCAAGTTCGCGTTCTCGGTGCAACCGAACTCGATGGCCGTGCGCAAGGACGCCTTCGAGCTGCGCCAGTGGCTCAACACCACCATCTCCTACGTCAAGCTCAATGGCGAGCTCGACGCCATTGCGCAGAAGTGGACCGGCAAGGCGCTGCCCGCGCTGCAAACGTTCTGACCCCGGCAAGCCCGACGTTGCGCGCGGGCGTCAGCCTGCGCGCCAGGAGACCCGCATGAACTATCAATTTGAATGGAGCCCGGTGCTGTCGCAGCTGGATAGCTTTGCGCGCGGCGCGGCCATGACGCTGGCGCTCAGCTTTGGCTCGATCCTGCTCGGCACGCTGGTCGGCACCGCCGGCGCCATCGCGGCAGCGTTTGGCGGCCCCTGGCTCCAGCGCGCCGCCAGGGTATACGTCGAGGCGATCCGCAACACGCCCTTCCTGATCCAGCTCTTCATCATCTTCTTCGGCTTGCCTACCATCGGCCTGCAGATCGATGCCATCACCGCCGCGGTGATTGCCATGACGGTCAATCTCGGGGCCTACTCGACCGAGATCATCCGGGCCGGCCTGCAGGCCGTCCACCGTTCGCAGCTCGAAGCCGCCGCCGCGCTGGGCATGACGCGCTGGCAGTTGATCCGCCACGTCGCCCTGGTGCCGGCCTTCGAGAAGGTCTATCCGGCGCTGACCAGCCAGTTCACGCTGATGATGCTGACTTCGAGCGTGGTGTCGGCGATCTCGGTGGAAGAGCTCACGGCGGTCGCCAGCCAGATCGATTCGCAGACCTTCCGCACCTTCGAGAGCTACATCCTTGTCATGTTCATCTACATCGGGCTAGCACTGCTCCTGCGCGCCATGTTTGCCCTGATCGGCAACCTGGTGTTCCGGCGGCGCCGCGTGGTGGCGCGCGCCAGGAAGGCCGCGCGCACTGCCCGCGTTGCACCGCTGGCGCATGCGGCGCTGACGCCGGCTGTGGCAGGGAGCGCGAAATGATCACCGAGTTCTCCTGGAATCATCTTGAAATCCTGCTCCTGGCAGCACGCTGGACGCTGTGGGTGACCTTGCTGGCCTTCGTCGGCGGCACGCTGGCCGGCTTCCTGGTGGCGCTGGCGCGGACCTCCAGAAACGCCCTGCTGCGCCTCGCCAGCACGGTCTATATCCAAATCGTGCAAGGCACGCCGGTGCTGATCGTGCTGTTCCTGAGCTACTACGGCCTCTCCGTGCTCGGGCTCAAGCTGTCGCCGATGGTGGCGGCCATGCTGGCGATGTCGATCTACGCCAGCGCTTATCTTGGCGAGATCTGGCGGGGCTGCATCGAGGCCGTGCCGCAAGGGCAGTGGGAGGCCAGCGAGGCGCTCGCCCTCACCCGCTGGCAGCAGCTGCGCCATGTCGTGCTGCCGCAGGCCGTGCGGCTGGCCCTGCCGCCCACGGTGGGCTTCTCGGTCCAGCTGGTCAAGAACACCTCGATCACTTCCATCATCGGCGTCATCGAACTCACCCGCGCCGGCCAGCTGATCAACAACGCGACCTTCCAGCCCTTCGCGGTCTTCGTCGTCGTCGCACTTATCTACTTCGCGCTTTGCTTCCCGCTTTCTTCGGCAGCCAGGCGCATGGAAAGGAGGCTCCATGCCCATCGTTGAAGCACAAGGCGTGCACAAATCCTATGGCCCCGTCGAAGTCCTGAAAGGCGTGTCGTTTGCCATCGAGCCGGGCCAGGTGGTCGCCATCATCGGCCGCAGCGGTTCCGGCAAGAGCACCATGCTGCGCTGCCTGAACGGCCTGGAAACCATCAACGCCGGCAATATCACGGTCGCCGGGCACAAGCTGGACCACGACAGGAAGCGGCTGCTCGACCTGCGCCGCGACGTAGGCATGGTGTTCCAGAGCTACAACCTCTTCCCGCACCTGACGGTGGGCGAGAACATTGCGCTGGCGCCTGCCATCGTCAAGAAGATGGCCACGGGCAAGATCGACGGCATCGTCGACCAGGTGCTGGCCCAGGTCGGCCTGCAGGACAAGAAGGACTGCTACCCCGAGCAGCTCTCCGGCGGCCAGCAGCAGCGCGTGGCCATCGCCCGTTCGCTGGCGATGGAACCCAAGGTGATGCTGTTCGACGAGGTAACCTCCGCGCTCGATCCGGAGCTGACCGCGGAAGTGCTGCGCGTCATGGAAAACCTGGCCGCTTCCGGCATGACCATGGTGCTGGTGACGCATGAGATGGAGTTCGCGCGCCGCATGGCGCATACCACCATCTTCATGCACCAGGGCAAGGTGCACGAGGCCGGCCCGTCAAAGGCACTGTTCGCGCAGCCACGGACACCGGAACTGCAGCAATTCCTCAGCGCGGGAGCCCTGAAATGACCCGGCGGCAACAAGATGGTTCTTTGCAGCCGCCGGTGCTGATCTCGCTCACGGCCTATGGCGCGGACCTGGCCCGGCGCGACGGGCAAGCGGCGCTGGCGCGGATTGCCGCGGCGGCCGGCGCGGACGGCGTGGAATACCGTGGCGAACTCCAGCGCGGACACAAGGATGAAGTCAGGGAACAGCGCGCGGTCGCCGAACAGCATGGGATAAGCGTGGTCTGGTCCAGCCCCGAAGGCCTCTGGAGCGAAACCGGTAGCCTCGACCTCGCCGCGCTCGACCGCGCCTTCACGACCGCGCTGGCGCTCGGTGCCGGCCGGGTCAAGATGTCGCTGGGCGGCTACCGGGAAGGCACTGCGCTTGAAGGATTGCTCCCGTGGCTGCGGCACGGCGGCATCGAGCTCGTCGTGGAAAACGACCAGACCGCCAGCGCCGGCACCGTACCGCCGCTGCGCGACTTCTTCGCGCGTGCCACGGCATTCGGCAAGACGGTGCCGATGACCTTCGATATGGGCAACTGGCACTGGACGGGCGAAGATCCCCTCGACGCCGCGCAGGTCTTCGCCGCCCAGGTGGGCTATGTGCACTGCAAAGGCGTGCTGCGCACGCCCGCCAAGTGGGTTGCCGTGCCGCTGGACCAATCGGCTGCGCCATGGCGCAGCGTATTGCGCCGCCTGCCCGCCGGCGTTGCGCGCGCCATCGAGTTTCCGCTGCAAGGCGAAGACCTGGTACAGGTCACGCGCAAGCATGTCGAACTGCTGCGTTCGGTGGAGATTCCCGCATGAGCCCGGATCTGGATGTGGTGACGCTGGGCGAGGCAATGCTGATGCTGGTGGCCGGTGAAGCCGGGCCGCTCGAAGGCGTGCAGACCTTCCACAAACGCACCGCCGGCGCCGAGACCAATGTGGCCATCGGCCTGTCGCGCCTGGGCCTGAAGGTCGGATGGGCCAGCCGCCTCGGCGATGATTCGATGGCGCGCTACCTGCTCGGTGAAATGCGGCGTGAAGGCGTGGATTGCAGCCAGGTGGTGTGCGAACCCGGCGAGCGCACCGGATTTCAGTTCAAGGGACGGGTCGACGACGGCAGCGATCCGCCCGTTGAGTATCACCGCCGCGGCTCGGCCGCAAGCCGCATGAACCCGGGACATCTGGACGACCGGTGGCTACGGCGCGCACGGCACCTGCACGTCACCGGCGTGTTCCCCGCGCTGGCCGAAGGCACGCAGGCCGCCACGCGCCAGGCCATCGCCATCATGCGGGCTGCCGGCCGCACGATCTCGTTCGATCCCAATCTGCGCCCCGCGTTGTGGGCCACGCCCGAGTTGATGCGCGAGACGCTCAATGGCCTGGCCCAACAGTGCGACTGGGTGCTGCCCGGCATCGAGGAAGGCCGCTTCCTGACCGGCCATGCCGAGCCCGAACGCATCGCCGCCTTTTACCGTGGGCGCGGCGCCAGGCTGGTCGTGGTGAAGCTGGGCGCTGAAGGCGCCTACTTCGATGGCGAAGCCGGCACCGGCCATGTCCCGGCGTTCAGCGTCGAGCGTGTCGTCGACACCGTCGGCGCGGGAGACGGCTTTGCCGTGGGCGTCATCAGCGCGCTGCTGCAAGGCCGGACGGTGGCCGACGCCGTCCGGCGCGGCGCATGGATCGGCGCGCGGGCGGTGCAGGTGCGCGGCGATACCGAAGGCCTGCCGACCCATGCCCTGCTGGCGGCCAGCAACCTGTGAAGTCACAGCAAGGATTTGCGATGCGCAAGAATGTACTGGTGTTCCGCCCCATTCCGCCCGACCTGCTCGCCCGGATCGAAGCGGAGCATGACGTGATCGTCGCCGACCCGCGCCAGCCGGCGCAACGGCCGGCCTTTCGCGCCGCGCTGGCGAACGCGCACGGCCTGATCGGCTCCAGCGTCAAGCTAGGCGCAGCCGAACTGGCAGAAGCCGGCCAGCTGGAAGTGATCTCGAGCATTTCGGTGGGGGTCGACAACTATGATCTCGCCTGCCTGCGCCGGCGTGGCATTACGCTCTGCCATACGCCCGGCGTACTCACCGAAACCACCGCCGACACGGTCTTCGCGCTCATCATGGCGGCCAGCCGCCGCCTGGTTGAACTCGCCGCCCATGTGCGCGAAGGCCGCTGGGCCGCCAATATCGGTGAAAGCCTGTTCGGCTGGGACGTGCACGGCAAGACGCTGGCGATCCTCGGTTTCGGGCGTATCGGCCAGGCGGTGGCGCGCCGCGCAGCGCTTGGCTTCGGCATGGAAGTGCTTTACGTCAACGAGACTGCCGCCGAACCGCCCGATCTCGCGGGGCGCGCCACCCGCACGGAACTCGACGACGCCTTGCGGCGCGCCGACATCGTCGCCGTCACGCTGCCGCTGACCGAAAGCACGCGCGGCTTGATGGGGCAGCGCGAGTTCGCGCTGATGAAACCGGGGGCCATCTTTGTCAACGGCGCCCGCGGCCAGATCGTGCAGGAAGACGCGCTGCTCGCGGCGCTCGACAGCGGCCACCTGCGCGCGGCCGGGCTCGACGTCTTTGCCACCGAACCGCTGCCGCAGGATTCGCCGCTGCGCTGCCATGCGCGGGTGACTGCCCTGCCCCACATCGGCTCAGCCACGCATGAAACCCGCCGCGCCATGGCGGAGCTGGCCACGCGCAATCTGCTGGACGCGCTGGCCGGCCGGCCACCCGCCGCGCGCTTCGACCTGACGGCCATGGCCGCTTGAATCGCTCATCGCTGCAATCGCTGCAATCGCTTAGGCCGCTCTAATCGCTTAAGCCGCTGCCCGAACTTTCCCGCAAGGACCATCCGCAATGCCCCGTTCCATTCCCACGCTGTGCGGCTCGATCATGGGTGAGCCTTTCACCTTCAATGTGCGCATCCACAACGCGGCCTACCGGGCGCTGGAGATCGACTACACCTTCGTCTGCTTCGGCGTGCAGGACGTGCCCGGCGCCGTGCAATCGATCCGCGCGCTGGGCGTGCGTGGCATGAATGTATCGATGCCGCACAAGCAGGCCGTGATCCCTCACCTCGACCACCTCGACGAGACCGCGCGCGCCATCGGCGCGGTCAATACCATCAACAATGTCGATGGCGTGCTGACCGGCTACAACACCGATTGCATCGGCGCCGTACGTGCCTTCCAGGAGGTGACCGAACTGCCAGGCAAGCGCATCGCGCTGCTGGGCGCGGGCGGCGCGGCGCGTGCCATGGCCTATGGATTGCGCGAGGCCGGCGCCGCCGTGACCCTATTCAACCGCACCGCGGCGCGCGGCGAGGAACTGGCCGCCTCGCTTGGCCTGCGCTTTGGCGGCGCGTTGTCCGACTTCCGGGCGGCAGACTTCGACCTGCTCGCCAACGCGACGGCCGCCGGCTTTCGCGCACCCGATGTCAACCCCGTGGCCGGGCTGCTTGCCGCCCACCTGATCGTCATGGACGCTGCCTTTATCCCGGTCAGGAGCAAGCTGATCCGGGACGCCGCCGAGCTTGGCTGCCGCACCATCGACGGCACGCGCATGATGCTGCACCAGGCTTGCGCCCAGGTCGAGTTCTACACCGGCTGCGCACGCGCGCCGATCGAAGCGATGGAGGCGGCGCTGCTGGAGGAGATCGCACGCCTGTCCTAGCCGCGCGCCGCCCACCACCCACCGCTTGCCTCCGGCCCTCGCCGTTAGCGGCTAGCCACTCGCTGCGAACCGTGCGAGCTTCGCGGTGAGTTCGCCGGTAGCGCAAGCCTTGCCGATTCCCTCATCGCGATGAAGGCCGGATGGCTCTCATCGTTCCGTGGCGAGACGCTCGGCCTGTCGCCGAACCCTGGCAAGCATACGCCGCCGGAGTAACCCACTGACAGGACGGATGACGTACCAGTAGGGCGCAAAGCGGCGACGAACTGCCGCGGTTGGACAAAACACCCGGGTCTCCGTGCTCAGCACGGACGCGCCTGACGCATCGGCATCTACGTTGAAGCTCATGACGAGCTGGCAGACGTCCAGTCTGACAGTCGCCTTGAAGGCTTCGGGGGACGCAATGTCCAGCAAACCGTAATCTGCCCGCCAGAACGCGCCTGTCAGTCCGAACGCTAGCCCGGCATCCCCCTCGCGGCCAAGAAATGTGAAATCGTCGAGATCAAGCGGGGGTCTGCTCGACCGGCTCATCAAGCGCGACGGCAGTTCGCGCAGGCCAATGGCCAGTCGTACCAGCGGATCATCTTGCACACGTTGGCGAGTAACGCAATCCAGAATCATGTTCGCCGGCGCGTGTACGCGCGCAGCGTGCCGCTCGCGGAAATCATAACGAGGCAGAAAATCGTCAATCAGAGTCATCTACATTTTTCCCACCGCATGCGAAATTTGCATCCTATGGTCCGCGGTCCGCTCCACGAAGCGGCCATTCGAGACGGCCATATGCACCTTGGTCTTTTGCCAGACAGGGAGACTACCGGAGCGCGACGAAGGCAGCAAGCATAGCCGGTTCGCATGGCTCCTCGCTGAATCCCCAAGCCGAAAAAGTCATCCGGCAGGCGCCAACGCAAGCTTCTTCACCATGGGCATGCAGGCCAGCCGAAGCCCCGAGGGAGATTGGTAGACAGACGGCTTATCGCCGATGAAACCACATCGCCGGTAAAAGGCGGCGGCGTTCAACGTGGCCTCGAGATTGATTTCAGTCAACTCGGCCTGGCGTGCCAGGCATTCGAGGTGGGTCATCATTTTCATGCCCAGGCCGCGCTGCATGAAGTCGGGGTGGACAAAGATTGCCCCCAATTCTCTCTTTTCGAAATCGATCATGCCGGTGGCGACGGGATCCCCCTGGATGCAGACCAGACGAAAGTGATTTTCCACCAGGTCTCTATACCACTCCGTGAGCGGCACGGTCGTCCAAGCCTGGACCTGCTCCGGGGTATAGGCGGTGCCGCATTGATCATGAATCGCCAGACGGCGAATATCGAATGCCGCCTGGGCATCGCTTCGCCTGGCTCGTCGAATTTCCAGCATTTCCATTCTCCGTTCATGGCCATCAGTGACGGAGAAGCAAAAAGCCCCGTCATTGTTGGCGGGGCTTCGAGTAATACGCTGAATCCTGGATGCGTACGACGTCATGGCCCGCCGAAGGCGGTCATGGAGAAGCACATCATGTTCATCTGGCGTATGTGGGGCATACCCGGATAGTGGTGGACGCTTTGCGGATTGTCAATGTCAAGGTCAAGGGCCGCTCCTGGCCGAGCTTATTGAAATACGCAATCTACCCACTGAGCAGACTGGGCCTGCCGGTTGCCAACCTCTCGGATCGGCCAGTGTTGCATCGACCGGTTGAATCCGCAACTCACCGGCGACGCACGCACCCTCGACCTGCAAACGTCAGACTTCCACCTCCACCACCCGAGCCTTCAAGCGCGGCGCGGCGAAATCAAGGAAAGCGTGCAGCTTCAGCGGCAGGATGCCCTGTCCGGTGTGAACAAGGCTGACGGGCCACGGCGCCGGCTCGAACGGTGCGAGCACGATCTTGAGCGCACCGGCGCGCAACGCGCTCGCCATCTGATAAGACGCCACGCGCGTGATCCCGACGCCGGCCACCGCCGCATCGACCGCGGCTTCGGCGGTGCTGACGGCAAGCCGCGAACGCACGGGCACCGCGATCTCCGACTTGCCCGACATGAAGGTCCAAACCTGCCTGGATGTCATCCGTTCAAACGTGATGCATGCATGCGCGGTGAGCTCGAGGGGGCTCGTCGGCATGCCGTGTTCGGCGAAGTAGGCCGGGCTTGCGCACACCACCCGGCGCACGGAGCCAATCCGTGCCGCGACGAAACTGCTGTCGGGCAGGTCGGCAACCCGCAATGCGACATCGACGTGCTCTTCAAGCAGCGGCACCACGCGGTCGGTCAGCACCATCCGCACATCGATGTCCGGATAGATCTTGAGGAAATCCGCGACCACCGGCAAGACGTGCAGGCGTCCGAAGACGAGGGGTGCGGTGATGACGATCTCGCCTTTGGGCGCCGCGTACTCCCCCGACGCCGCACGCTCCGCCTCCCCCACTTCCTCGAGAATGCGCCGGCATGCGGCGACATACGCTTGCCCGGCCTCGGTGAGGGAAAGCTGTCGGGTGGAGCGGTGCAGGAGCCGGGTTTTCAGGTGCGACTCCAGGTCTGCGACCTTGCGGCTCACCGTTGCGAGCGGCATCTTGAGCTGGCGCGCCGCAGCAGAAAAACTGCCTGCCTCGACGACAGCCACCAGGATCGACATGGATTCGAAGCGATCGGCCACGTTCTCAATTTTTGGGAGGATGATTTCCAATAATGGCAGATTATCTTCTTATGTGGAAGAGCATATTATCGGCCGCACTGCCCCGGCAAACGAGGCGGCGAACGATTTGAGGCTTGTCGATTGGCTGCTCTGGGCTGCCACGTCTCAGGTCCGCAAAAATCCGGAGAATGTGCTGTGTCAACGCTTTCGAGTCCCCACCCGCAGTCCTTGCGCGCAACCGCTTCCATCAAAAATCTGCCCGTCAACCTGTTTGCGTCGGTCATGGGCATTGCCGGACTGTCCATTGCGTGGCGCCAGGCCAGCCACGAGTTCGGGGTAAGTCCGCTGATCTCCGATGCAGCCGGCATCCTCGCCTTGGTGGTGTTCGTCGTGCTGGGCGCGGGCTATCTCGTCAAGGCAGTCAAACATCCTGAGGCGGTTGTCGCCGAGTACCGGCATCCCGTCGCCGGCAATTTCTTTGGCACGATCACGATCGCTATCCTGCTGCTTTCATCGGTCGTTGCGCCATTGAGCCCGACGCTCTCCGAAATCATGTGGACGGTGGGTACCATTTTCACGCTTGCGCTCTGCTTTGCGATTGCGGGCCGGCTGCTGCGGGGAAAGATTGACGCGGCGCACGCCGTTCCCGCCTGGTTCATCCCGGGTGTGGCCACGTTGGACATCGCCGTTACCGGCGGGACCATGCCAATGCCGTGGGCGCATGAAGTCAACCTCTTCGCGCTGGCCGTTGGCACAATGATTGCTCTCTTGTTCTTTACGATGATCATGTCGCGAATGATTCACCACGAACCGCTGCCCGCCGGCATGGTCCCTTCGCTGCTGATCCTGATGGCACCGTTTGAAGTGGGCTTTCTTGCCTACACCAACTTTACGCAGCACGTCGACACGTTCTCCGGGTTGCTGTTCTACTTCGGTCTCTTTATATTCCTCACACTGGCGCCCAAGGTGTTTCGCAGGGGAATGCCGTTCGCTTCGGGTTGGTGGGCAATCAGCTTTCCAATGGCAGCGCTGGCGATTGCGTCGCTGAAATACGCGATGTTCGTCCAGGCCTGGCCCGTGAAGGCGATTGCCATCATCCTGCTCGCCATGCTGACCCTCGCGATTGGGGTTCTCTTTGTCAAAACGCTGCACATTCTGCTTAACGGTAAGCTGCTCGGCGGTTGAAACGGCGAACGACATGACCGAAGTCCAGGACCTGCGCATCGTCTCCGACCCGACAGGCGGTGCGCCATCGCCATCACCATCGCTACCGGACGTGATATCGGAAGGCTTGGCAGTCGTTTTTTGTGGAATCAATCCCGGCATGAAAGCGGCGGCAGGCGGCCACCACTTTGAAGGCAATGGCAACCGCTTCTGGCGAGTCTTGCATCTGGCCGGTTTCACGCCAGTGCTGATGCGCCCGGAAAACGACCGGGACCTGCTCGCCCACCGGTGCGGATTGACAACGGCCGTTGCTCGGCCTACCGCGCGGGCCGATCAGCTTTCACCGCATGAATTCCATGCATCGACATCGGCGCTACTGAAGAAAATCGAACTTCATCGCCCCGCCTGTATCGCCTTCCTGGGCAAGGCCGCATACGCAGCGATATCAGGTCAGCGGCACGTGTCATGGGGACGCCAGAACGCTATGTTCGGCGGGTCGACAGTGTGGATCCTTCCAAATCCGAGCGGGTTGAACCGCTCGTTCAGCCTCGATGAACTCGTTGTGGCTTATAGAGCGTTGTACCTTGCGTATGCCTCGCCGAAAGCCTGGTTTGCGCAATAGACCGCAAAACACAGGACATCGGAAAGCCTCGGGGCCGCGGTGGCCCCCTTGCCCCCTTACCC
>NZ_JBXASU010000056.1:0-48931 GCF_058809705.1 Cupriavidus sp. MPR-AND1C
GGATTAAGCCCGGCTCAAGCCCCCGGCACCGTTCACGCGGGCAGGCGGCACTTGCGTTCAAGCACATGGGTGAGCATTTTCCATCCTGCCAAATCCCCCCACCCCCTCCCCCTCCAGTTAAAATCCGGCGCTAGCCTCCGCGCGCAGCGCGGCCCCACTCAAACCCGCTCCGCGTCAAAATGCCCATCCCCTTCGCGCCCCGCCGCGCACTTCTGGCTCTAGCCCTCACCCTGGGCGCCACAGCCGCCTGGGCAGCGCCTGACGTGCCGGCCACCACCGCGCCCGCCAGTAACTGGAAGATCTCTGCCGGCCCGGGCTTGTACGCCGCGCCGGATTTCCCCGGCTCGCGCAGCACGCTTGTTTATCCGATCATCTACCAGGACATCGACTACGGCGGCCGCTTCTTCTCGCGCGGCTTCGACCTGCTCGGGGTCTACGCGCTCAACAACGATATCTGGCAGATCGGCGCCGACTTCCAGTTCGACCCGACCTGGCGCAAAAGCAAGAATGACAGCCGGCTCAGAGGCCTGGGCGACGTCAACATGACCATGCGGGCGCGCGCATTCGCGCAGGCGCAGGTGTCGTTCGTGACGTTCTCGGCGGATGTGGCGCAGGATATCGCTGGCCAGGGCCAGGGCCTGATTGCGAATGGCGATGTGCTGTTCAGCCTGCCAGCCGGTAAGTGGCTATTCACATTGGGGCCAGGAGTGACCTGGACCAACGGCAAGTACATGCAGACGTTCTTCGGCGTCACGGCGGAGCAGAGCGCGCGTTCCGGCCTGCAGACGCATGCCGTGGGTGCTGGCCTGCGCGAGTGGCATGCGAACGGCATCGTCAGCTACGAGATCTCGCGCAACTGGTCCGCGCTGGCCTCCGTGACCTTTGCCCGGCTGCAGGGCGACGCGGCCAGCAGCCCGATCACCGAGCGGCGCCAGCAATGGACCACCATGGGCGCCGTGACCTACCGTTTCCGCTAAGCGCGGGCAGCACGGGTAGCGCAGGTAGCGCGAGGTAGCGAGAGGCAGGCTGGATGGGCGGGATGGCCAGATGGCCGGGCCTTCCGCCGTCAGGGCCGGCCCGGCCCCGACGCCACCGCATTCGCGCTCGCGCTCGCAGCCGGGGCGGCGGGCCGCAGCACCAGCCAGACGGCCATCCCGATCAGCGCTCCGCCGGCGGCGTGTGCCCACGACAACTGCTCGCCAAGGAAGATGGCGCCCCAGACGATGCCGAACGGGGGGATCAGGAAGGTCACGGTCAGCGAGCGAACCGGACCCAGGTCGGCAATCAGCCGGTAGTACAGGATGTACGCAATCGCCGTGCAAAGCATCCCCACCCCGAGCATCGCCATCCACACGCCCGGGCCGGCCGCCGGCAGCGTGTTTTCGCGCATCAGTGCAACCGCGCTGAACGGCAGCAGGAACAGGGTGGCGCCAATCATGCTGCCCGTTGCCACCAGGCGGGCGTCCAGACCGCCCTGCGCGGTGATCCAGCGCCGCGCGAGAAAGCCCGCCAGACCGTAACATGCTGTCGCCACCAGGCAGGCGGCGGCGCCGAGCAGCACCTGGGGCGAGAATGCTACCGGTCCGGTGCGGGTCAGCACCGCGACACCGGCAACGCCGAGGACGACACCGCCGGCCTTGGCCAGCGTCAGCCGCTCGCTAAAGCACAACGCGCCGATCAGCACGCCCATCAGCGGCGTCATGGCGTTGAACACCGCGGAGTAGCCTGCCGGCAGCCACAGCGCCGCAAAGGAGTACATGGCGAACGGGATGCCCGAGTTGATCACGCCCAGCACCATGACCTGGCGCCACTTGCCGCGCATGTCCCAGCGCACGCGCATCATCGCCAGGCAGGCCAGGAGCGTCAGCGCCCCGATCAGTACCCGCAGAAAGGCGGCGGTCAGGGGACCAAGCACCGGCGCGCTGATCCGCAGGAACAGGAAACTGGCGCCCCAGATGGCGGCAAGGCTGAGCAGGCGAATCAGGTCGGTGGGTTTCATGGCGGGGAGGGGGAAGGAGACGAGACGAAACGAGGATGGCGTGCCCGGATTAAACCCCGGTGCCGGTGTGGCCGCAAGCTGGTTTCGGACATCTCCCTGCCCCGGATTACCGCCAATAAGTGAATTAACAGGCTTTTTTTAGCGGGATCGCCACGTTGACACCCTACTGAAGAGGGGACAGCTACATGAGTTGCGTGACAAGTCGTGTTTAGTTATTTTAAAATCTGATCTGCGCCAGAGTTAATTGACCCCTCCGACGCATTCCCGACAAGCCGCCACTCACGTGGCGGCTTCTTTTTTTTGCGGCGCACGGTTCACAACTATAAATCAACGTCAACCGCAATGGGAGATGACGCGTTTGCAGCGTCATGAAACGACAGTTCCTTGGCTTGCTAGCCCGCATTTACGTCCTCCAATTTGCCGTCGAGGTACCGGCCACCGTGGCCATGCTCGCCGAGATGCTGATGGAGTACGGCTTCCAGGTGGACATTGGCACCGTCCGTCCCTTGCTGCGCGCCTTGCAGATGGAAGGCTACATGGAAAGCGTCCTGCGTGACGGCATCGGGCGTGTCTACCTGATCACGGAACGTGGCCGGGAAGAACTGCGCAGCAGCCGCAGCCATGTGGACGATCTGTATCGCCGGCTGCACTCGCGCAGCGATCCCTCGGAAGCGTCCCACAGCTGACTGCCAGCACGGCGGCCAGGCTTGGCCGCTTTTTGCGCCGCGCCCCGACGGCGCTCGCGCCAGGGCAGCGTGAGTCCACACTCACGCCATCGCCTCTCCTCACATTACCCCTGCATGCTGTCCACCAAAAACGCCCAAACGGGGACGTTTTGCCGCAACTCGTCATGCGACGAATAACGTACCCGTTTCTGCGTGGACCACCATGCTTTGCATCAATGAAAGCGCCCGGGCAAGCCGTACGCGCTAGATTGCGCACCACTTGCCCGGGCTAGCTGTCTGGCGCTGATCGCCAGCTTCTGCTTCTTTGCCTTCTGACTGATTTACTTCTTCTCGGCCTTGCCTTCGTAGCGCTTGCTCCACTCGGCAAGAATGCGGTCCCGGTTGGCGCTGGCCCACGTGAAGTCGTTCTTGATCAGGCGCTTCTCGTAGTCGGCCGGCAGCAGCGGATCCGGCTTGGCGATGCCAGGGATGGCCAGCACCGCGAAGTTCTTCTCGTACAGCGCCATGGCGTCGGACGAGGCGGAGAAGTCGGCCAGCTTGCGCGCCGCATCCGGGTTCTTGGTGCCCTTGATGATCGCGGTGGCCTCGATGTCCCAGCCCAGGCCTTCGGACGGCAGCACGATGTCGATGGGCGCACCTTCCTTCTTGGATTTCATCGCACGGTATTCAAACGCGATGCCGATCGGGAACTCGCCTTGCGCCGCCATCTTGCAAGGCTTGGAGCCGGAGTGCGTATACAGGCCGATGTTCTTGTGCAGGGCGTCCATGTAGGACCAGCCCTTTTGCTCGCCCATCATCTGCAGCCAGGCGCTCACATCCAGGTAGCCGGTACCCGACGACGCCGGATGCGGCATGACAATCTTGCCGGCGTATACCGGCTTGGTCAGGTCGGCCCACGACGTGGGCTTGGGCAAGCCCTGCTTTTGCGCCTCGATGGTGTTGAAGCAGATTGCCGCGCCCCATACGTCCATGCCAACCCATGCCGGCGGATTGGCGGCGCTGCGGTATTGCGCGTCCACCGCCGCCAGGTTCTTCGGCGCGTACGGCTGCAGCATGCCTTCCTTGTCGAGAATGGCGAGACTGGAGCCGGCCAGGCCCCACACCGCGTCGGCACGCGGCGCGGCCTTCTCGGCCAGCAGCTTGGCGGTCACGATGCCGGTGGAGTCGCGCACCCACTTGATCTCGATGTCCGGGTTGGCCTTCTCGAACGCGGCCTTGTAGGCGGCGATCTGGTCGGCCTCCAGCGCGGTGTACACCGTCAGCACGGTATTGGCATGGGCGGCGCCGGCCAGCAGCGCGAAGGCGGCCACGGCGGTGGCGGTGCGGAACAGGTGAGTCATGGTTTCTCCTTGTAAGGCGTGTCGTGAAATTCGGGTCGTGAAAGGCGTGTCGTGGCGCAGGCGCCGGTTTGCGACGGCGAATCAAGGCGCCGGCGCGCGCCAGGCTTGCGTGCGGCGCAGCCAGCCGCGCGCGGCGCCCATCAGCAGCAGGCAGGCCAGCGCCGAGGTCAGCAGGATCAGCGTGGACATGGCCGCGGCCGGCGCGGTGTCGCCGGCGTCATCCATGTTCAGCACCGAGATCGCGGCCAGCACGGTATCGGGGCTGTACAGGAAGATCACCGCGGATACCGTGGTCATGGCCGAGACGAACAGGTAGCGGAAGATATCGATCAACGCGGGCAGGCAGATCGGCACCGTCACCCGCCAGCAGGTGATCAGCGGCGCCACGCCCAGCGACAGCGCGGCGGCCTCGAACTCGGCATCGAGCTGGCGCAGCGCGGCGGCGGCGGTGAGGTGGCCGGTGGTGTAGAAGTGGGCCACATTGCAGATCACCAGCAGCGTCATGGTGCCGTAGAGCGCGTGCAGCGGATTGGACGGCGCGTTGAAGAAGAACACATAGCCCAGCCCGAGCACCAGGCCGGGCACCGCCATCGGCAACACAAAGCCGGCACGCAGTACGCCATGCAGCCATGCCGGCCCGCGCGTGCGCTCGGTCAGCCACGCGCCGAAGAAGATCGCCAGCGTGCCGGCCAGTGCGCTCAGCGCGGCCAGGCGCAAGCTGTTGCGATAGGCCAGCCAGCCGCCACCATCCATATTGTCGAAGTCGTAATGCGCCAGCGTGAGCTGCAGGTTGTATGGCCACAGCTTGACCAGCGAAGCACCCACCGCCGCCGCCAGCATGGTCAGCAAGGCGGCGCCGATCACCATCACCACCAGCGTGCAGCACGTGTCGCGCAGCCCGTCGCGGCTGGGCACATAGACCTGGGCACGGCTCGACATCTGCGCGCGTTGCCGGCGCTGCATGGCGATGTCCACGCCGAACGTCAGCAGCGCCGGCAACAACAGCAGCATGCCGATCAGCGCGCCGCGCGCGAACTGCTGTTGCCCCACCACGGCCTTGTAGGCTTCCAGCGCCAGCACCGGATAGCCGCCGCCCACTACCTTGGGCACACCAAAGTCCGTCACCACCAGCGTAAACACCAGGCATGCCGCGCCAAACAGGCCGTGCCGCGCGCCCGGCAGCGTCACCGTGAGGAAGGTGCGCCAGGCGCAGGCCCCCATGGCGCGCGCGGCCTCGTACAGGCGCGCGTCAGCCAGCGAGAGCGCGGCCATCAGCACCATCAGCGCATGGGGAAACGTGTAGAAGGCCTCGCCCAGCACGATGCCCCAGAAGCCATAGATGCCGCCCGCGCCGAATGCGCCCTTGAAGACGCCCTGGTTGCCGAACAGGTAAACCAGCGCGATGCCCGGCAGCAGCGAAGGGGCAAACAACGGCAGCAGCGCAATGCCCCGCCAGAGCGGCTTGAGCGCAATGCGGGAGCGTTGCAGCGCGTAGGCAAAGCCAAAGGCCAGCGGCACCACCAGCGTGGCCACGGTCAGCGAGACGGCCACGCTGCGGCCCAGCAGCGGCAGGAAATTCGGGTTGGCGACCAGTTCGGCCACGCGCGCGGGCAAGGCCCAGCGCCCGGCGTCATCGAACCACGCCTGGCCAAACAGCGCCAGCAGCGGCAGCACCAGCGCCACGGCCAGCCCGGCAAGCCAGAGCCACTTCATCGCGGCGGGCGCGGCATGCGCGATGCGGTCCGCCGCGCCGCCGGTGCCGCGCCCGCAACTGACAGCGGCATCGCTTTCGGCCTTCGCCCCGGCCACGGGCCATGCGCGCGTCATGCGAACACCTGCAGCGCCTGGCTGGGCAGCGACACCCAGAACTTGTGGCTACCCGGCGCCGGCAGCAGATGGCGTTCCTCGCGCAGCACGTCGGCAAACAGCGTGTGGCCCGGCAGGCGGTCAGCCTCCAGCATCAAGCGGTAGCGGCTGCCCAGATAGGTCTGGTCGACAATGCGCGCCAGCAGGCGGTTAGGCTCGCCCTCAACCGGGTGCAGCCGGATGGCCTCCGGGCGGCAGCATAGCCGGGCTGCGCCATCAGCCACCTCGCTGGCACGGGCCGGGGATACGGCCAGGTCGAGTTCGCCCACGCTGAAGGTATCGCGCCCGCTGAGCCGGCCATCCAGCCAGTTGGCCTGGCCGATGAATTCGGCCACGAAGGCCGAGGCCGGGCGCTCGTAGATCTCGCCGGGCGTGCCGACCTGGGCGATGCGCCCGCCCTCCATCACGGCGATGCGGTCCGCCATCGCCATGGCCTCATCCTGGTCGTGCGTGACCATGACGGTGGTGACGTTCAAGCGCCGCTGCAACTGGCGCAACTCCAGCCTCAGGTGCTCGCGCACCCGCGCATCGAGTGCCGACATCGGCTCATCGAGCAGCAGCAGCGACGGCGCCGGCGCCAGCGCGCGCGCCAGTGCCACGCGCTGCTGCTGGCCGCCCGAGAGCTGCCCGGGGAACTTGCGCTCGCTGCCGGCCAGGCCTACCAGCGACAGCATTTCCGCGACGCGGGCCTCGCGATGCGCGCGTCCCATGCCGCGGCCCTGCAAGCCGTAGGCCACATTCCGGGCCACCGAGAGATTGGGAAACAGCGCATAAGACTGGAACAGGATGCCGTAGTCGCGCGCCTGCGGCGGCAAGCCTGTCAGCTCGCGCCCGCCGGCGTGGATACGGCCCGTGTCCTCGCGCTCCAGCCCCGCAATGATGCGCAGCAAGGTGGTCTTGCCGCAACCCGATGGGCCCAGCAGGCACAGCAGTTCCCCCTGCGCCACCGACAGCGAAACACCGTCCAGCGCCTGGAACCCTCCCGCCCCTCCGAAACGCTTGCCTACCTGCTCGACCGCCAGGAACGCGCGGCCCGGCGCGGACTCACCTGCTTGCATGGACAACCCTCTGCGCTTTGATAACAGCGGGCAGCATAGGAGCGGCGCATGCCAGCCGTGTGGCAGTTGGGCAAAGAATCCCGATGCGGGTATCGGCGGATTTTGGGGATGCGCCTCAATCCGCGGCCGGCAGCCGTTGCGCCCAGGCCCGCATGGTCACTTCACCGCCTGCCGCGCAGATCTCCATCAGGCCGGCCAGCGGCACCGCCTGGCAGAACAGGTAGCCCTGCACGGCGTCGCAGCCATGTTCGCGCAGGAAGGCGAATTGCGCGGGCGACTCCACGCCTTCGGCCACCACCTGCAGGTGGAGCTGGTGGCCAAGGGTGATGATGGCGGCCGCCACGGCCTGGTGATGCTCATCGTGCGCCACATCGTCGACGAAGGATTTGTCGATCTTCAGCTTGTCGATCGGCAGCCGCGTCAGGTAGCTCAAGCCCGAATAGCCCGTGCCGAAATCGTCGATCGACAATCCCACGCCGAGCGCGCGCACGCGCTCAAACGTGTCCATGGTCTTGCTGCCGCCCTCGATCAGGATGCCCTCCGTCACCTCGATGGTGAGGCTCGACGCCGGCAGCCCGGCGGCCGCCAGGCATTGCGTGACCATGGCGGGAAACCCTTCCTGGCGCAGTTGCAGCGGCGAGATATTCACCGCCACATCCAGCTCCACGCCAAGCTCGCTGCGCAGTTGCTGGATCTCGCGGCAGGCCGTGGCCAGGATCCACTCGCCCAGCGGCATGATCAGGCCGCTCTGCTCGGCAATCGGGATGAACTCCGTTGGCGGGATCACGCCGCGCTCCGGCGTTTCCCATTGAATGAGCGCTTCCACGCCGGCAATGCGCAACGTGGCCGTGTCAACGATGGGCTGGTAGCGCAGCTTGAACGCCTGGGTGGCCAGCGCACGCCGCAGCAGCCCCTCGATGGTGAAACGTGCCATGGATGCCTCGGCCATCTCGCTGGAGAAACGGCTGAGCTGCGCACCGCCGCGGCGCTTGGCCGCGTACATGGCGGCATCGGCGTTCCTGAGCAGGTCGGCCAGGTTGTCGCCGTCGTCGGGGCACAGCACCATGCCGATCGAGGGCGTCACGCGCAGGCGCTGGTTGCCTAGCTGCAGGTCTTCCGACAAGCGGGCCAGGATCTTGGCGGCGACCAGCTCGGCCTCGCTGTCCTGGCTCAACGGGTCGAGCACCACCACGAACTCGTCGCCGCCCATGCGGGCGACCAGATCGGCGTAGCGCACCGCGGCCTTGAGGCGATCGGCCACGATACGCAGCACCTCATCGCCGATGTGGTGGCCGAGCGATTCGTTGATGCGCTTGAACTGGTCGAGATCGAGCAACAGCAGCGCGATGCGCTCGCCCTTGCGCAGCGCGCGCTGCAGCACCAGTTCCGTGCGCGCATGCAGCTGGGCGCGGTTGGGCAGGCCCGTAAGCGCGTCGTGATGCGCCAGGTGCCGGATGTATTCGTCGGCACGCTTGCGCTCCGTCAGGTCATGCGCGATGGCGAGATAGCCGCCGGCATCCAGGCCGCCGATGCCGGCCTCGCCAGCAAAGGCCGGGGCCGGCGGGTCCCCCGTGCCGCCGGGCACGTGCGCCTCGGGCAGCGCGGTCAGCGTCAGTTGCACCGGCAGGCGCGAGCCGCCCTTGCGGACATAGGTCCACTCCTGTTCGTCGGTCAGCCCGAGCCGGGCCTTGCCGACCACGGCGGCCAGGCCCGGCGCCACCGGCTCGCCCAGCTCGTTGGTGAGCACGGCGGCGCGCGCCGTAACCTCCTTGGGATCGAGGAAGTCCAGATAGCGCATGCCCGCGGCCACCTCGCTGGCCTGGTACCACAGCATGCGCTGGCCGGCGCGGTTGATGCCGGTCACCGTGCCGTTGCGGTCGAAGGTGATGACGCACAGCGCGGTGTGATCGAGCACGCGCGCGCTGCGCTCAGCCACGTCGGCCGCCACCAGTTCGGCACGGCGGATGGCGCTCAGGTCGGTCACTACCCACAGCACCCGGCCGGGCCCGGCAGCGGGCACCGGCGTCACCGCCACGCGCACGGGAATGATGGTGCCGTCGGACCTGCGGGCGTGACTCTCCAGCCGCCCCTCCAACGCCGTCGCGGCCAGCGTGGCGGCATCGGGCAGCAAGGTGGCGATGAGGGTGCCGGGGAACTGGTCCGGCGCCTTGCCGAACAGTGCGGTGGCCGCCGCGCTGGCGATCTGGACACGGCCGCCGGCATCGCATACCAGGAAGGCATCGCTGGCGCTGGCCAGGCCCGCGCGCTGCAGGGCGCTATCCGCCTGCCGGCCCTGGCGCACCCGCGCTGCGAGCTGCCACGCGCTGCGCCGCTGGCGCGCCAGGCCAAACACAATCCAGGCTAGCAGCAGCGTGCCTGCCGTGCCGCCCGCCAGTACCAGCATGGAGCGCCGCGGGCGATGCGCCGATTCGAAGGCTGGCGTGGTGGTGGCGCGCAAGGTCCAGACCCTGCCGCCATAGGTCAGCTCGCGTTCGGCCTGCAGCAACGGCGCCGGGACCGGCGCGCCAGCCGGCACGGGCTCGGCGTCACCGGCCAGGAGCGCGCCGGGGTTGGTGTCGCGTCCTTCATAAAGCAGCAACGACAAGGTGCCGGCCGCAGGCAGGCCGACCCCGCGCAGCAGGTCTTCCAGGCGCAGCGAGGTATAGACGTAGCCGGTCACTGCCAGTTGCCGCTGGGTGGGGGTGTTCAGCGGCAGGCCACTGCCGTACACCGGCAGGTACAGCACCGCGCCACGCTGCGGCGCCTGCGTTTCGCTTTCCCGCGTGAGCTCCACGCCAGCGCTCAGGCGCGCCTCGCCGCTATCGCGGGCAGCCTCGGCGGCAGCGCGGCGCACGGGATCGGACATGATGTCAAAGCCAAGCGCGCGCGTGATGCGCCCGGCGAAGGGCTCGACATACACAACTGGCGCGTACACGTCGCGCGGGCCCAGCGGGTAGACCTCGAAGCCAGGCTGGCCCTCGCGGCGTATCGTCTCGACCAGCCAGTCGAGCTCGCGTGGCGGGGTCAGGCGCGCATAGCCGATCGAATGCGTGCCGGGCGGCAGGTCATCGAGCTGGGTGGTGTACAGGTAGTTGCGCCACTGCTCGCGGGTGAGGGCGGGATCGGCGGCGAACAGCCCGGTGGTGCCGCGCAGCAGCTGCTCGTTGTCCTGCAAGCGCCTTTGCAAGGCGGAGAAGACCGGCGAGAACACCGCCTCGAAATCGTCCCGCGCCACCTCGGCTTCAAGCGTATGCATGCCGCGCCACGCGCCGCCAGTCGCCAGGGCGCCGGCCGCGGCAACCAGCAGGGACAGCAGGACTGGCGAAATTGAGGGCAGTTTCATGAATTGGGGGTGCGCATGGGAGCCCTCGGTGGCCTCGCCCTGCCGCCGCAGGGCGACGGTCCACTATACCGTGGCGGCAATGGCTCGCCCACCCCCGGCGCGCCACCGTAACGTACGGCGCCACACGCTGGCGGGCGCGGCCCGCGCGCGCCCATGCCAGACTCGCGCGGGGCTAGCGCTTGTGGTAGGGTTGGCGGGCCTGCAAGCCTGCCGAAGCCCGACTCCCGGCAACCGTGCGGGCCGGCCGTCCAGAAGGCGCGCGCCGTCCCCCGACACCGCCGGCTCGCATGCCCCAAGTTTCGCTTTCCCTGAAGGCGCGTCTCGCGCTGATTACCACGGCGCTTGCCGCCGTGCTTGGTACCGGCATCGTGCTGGCATCGCTCTATTACGCCCACGACGACCTGCGCGCCGCGCTGCAAGACCAGCAGGATTCCATCGTCAAGCTCGCCTCGGACCAGCTCGACACCGCCATGGAAGACCGCGTCACCCTGCTGTCCCATGTGGCGCCGCAACTGGCCGGCGAGCTTTCCCGCCCGGGCGCCGAGCTGCGCCTGCTGCTGGAGCGGCGGATTCCCGTGCCAGGCGCCTTCAATGCGTTCATGCTGGCCGATGCCCAGGGCCGCGTGCTGGCCAGGGATGGCGTGCAGGTCAGCATCGCCGACCGCGACTACTTCCGCGAAGCCGCGCGCACCCTCGAGCCCGTGATCACCCCGCCTATCCGCGCCCGTATCAATGGCGCGACCGGCGTGCTGGTGGCGGTGCCCATTGTCTCGAAGCAAGGCGAATTCCTTGGCGTGCTGGGGGGCTGGCTCGACCTGTCGAGCGCCAACTTCCTGGTGGAGATCACCCACAACCGGCTCGGCACCACCGGCTTCTATTGCCTGGTATCGGGAGGTCGGATGCCGGTCTATGTGCGGCACCCCGATCCGGCCAAGGCCACGCAGCCGGCCCGCGCGCTGGGAGACACCTGCGGCGTCGACGACCACAGTGGGCGTGTCGAGTTTCTCTCGCCCGCCAGGCCGCTGATCTCGCGCTACCTGATGGAGAGCACCGGATGGGAACTGGTAGCGGTGCTGCCCGCGCAGGAGGCGTTCGCGCCGCTGCACGCCATGCAGGTGCGCTTTCTCGCGCTGGCGCTGCTGTCGCTGGCGGTGGTGGCCCTGCTGATCTGGCTGACGGTGCGGCATCTGCTGACGCCGCTCACGCGCCTGCACCAGGTGGTAAGCGACAGCGCGCGCGACCTCGCGGCCTACGAGAAACTGCCGGCGCAGCAGCGTGACGAGATCGGCGACCTGGCGCGCGCCTTCGGGCAGTTGATGCGTGACGTGCGCGAACGGCGCGAGCAGCTCGACCTGAGCGAGCGCCAGTTGCGCGCGGTCACCGATACGCTGCCCGCGCTGCTGGCCTTTATCGGGCCCGACGAGCGCTATGTCTTCAATAATCTCGCCTACGAGCGGACTTTCGGCATTACGGTGCAGGCGCTGCGCGGCATGACCGTGCGCGAGGTGATCGGCGACACCCGCTATGCCCGCGCCCGGCCGTTCCTGCAAAAAGCGCTGGCGGGCAGCGCGGTGACGTTCGAGACGGAAGAAAACGATCCGGATTACCGCTGCATGGAGACCAGCCTGCGCCCCGAATGGAGCGCGGATGGCAGCCATGTGGTGGGCGTGCATGTGCATGTGCAGGACGTGACCCAGCGCAAGCTGGAGACCCTGCGGCTTTCGCGCATCTCCCGGCTCGACCACCTGACCCAGTTGCTCAACCGCAACGCCTTCGAGGCGTTGCTGCAGGCCGCCATGGCGCGCAGCCGCGAAGACGGCCGGCTCATGGCGCTGCTCTACCTGGACATGGATCGCTTCAAGGCGGTCAACGACTTCCACGGCCACATCACCGGCGACCTGCTGCTGCAGGCCTTCGGGCGGCGCCTGCAGCGCTGCGTGCGCGAGCGCGACACGGTGGCCCGCCTGGGCGGCGACGAGTTCGCGGTAGTGCTGGAGGATATCGGCGGCGCGGCCAATGCACAGCGCATTGCGCAGGCCATCGTGCATTCGGTGAGCCGGCGCTTTTTTATCGACGGGGTGTTTGCCGATGTGGATGTGAGCATCGGTGTGGCGCTCTACAAGGGCGCGCCCATGCCGGACCAGGAGCTGATGCGCCAGGCCGATGCCCTGCTCTACCGCGCCAAGGCGGCAGGCCGGGGCCGCTTCGAGATGGGGCCGCCGGAACTGCTGGACAGCTGACTTAGCTCGCCTGGCTGACTTACTTGCCTTCTTCGAACGGCACGTGCTTGCCATCGCGCGACTGATAGCCGAGCTTGGTGTCCGCACCCATCATCCGCTCCCATGCCACCATGGCATCGGCCACGGCCTGGGGCTCGCCCTTGAATACCAGCACATCGTTGCCGCAGCTCGGGCACTGCCCGCCAAACACGGCATCGATGCCGCGCAGGTTGGGGGCGTCGATGGCATCGAAGGTACTGAACGCCGTCTTGCACGCGCCGCACACCAGTTGCGCAGGCCGCATGCCTTCGAGCCGCGCGCGGGCCTGGTCGGCACGCTCGGCCTGGCTGCCCCGTTGTTTTGCTTCACCCATGATGGACTTCCTTTGCGCAGCCGCCTGGCTGCGCTTGACTTGATTGATTCATCCGTTGCGCGCCCCCTCAGAACGGCGCGGGGCCCACAGCGGACTGCGGCGCCACCGGCGGGAACACGATCTGCCCGGTCTGGCGTTGCAACGCATAACGCACATAAACGCCGGCATACCACTGGCGATAGTCGCGCGCGTTGTCGATGCCGAGCATGCCGCCGACAAACAGCTGCTGGGCCGCCTGGTACTCCATCGAGCCAACCAGATTGTAGGCCAGACCGGTCTTGGACTGGCCGGGATAGACGTTATTGCCGGCCGCCGACTGGGCCGCTCGATCGGTCGGGAAATAGTCCGACGCATCCTCGCGGAACGCCTGCATGCCTAACGCGCCGCGCACATTGTAGGCCAGCCGGCCGCTGCGCCCTGCCAGCGAGAGCGGCACGGTCACGGCGAAGTAGGTCTGCGGGCTAAAGTAACCGCCCTGGCCGAAGGTGAAGTAGCGCAGGTTATCCGCGTACCCCATCGAGGTGAAGTTCACGCCGCTCATCAGGCGCTGCTCGGCGTTGTCGACCAGGCGCAGGTAGAACCCGCCACCGCCTTCCCAACGCGTGTTGCGCTTCACATCGTGCCCGGTCAGCAAGCCGTAGCCGCCGTAGCCGTAGATGCCGAAGAAGCCATCGTCCCAACCCAGGTCGACGCGCCCGCTGCTGTTCATCACGCCCCCCCACTGCAGGCCGGCACGGTCATCGCGCGCGCCTGCGTACGACAGCAAGCTGTCGGTGACGGGGCGGCGCGATGCGCCGAGCGACAGCGTGGTGCGTTGTGTCAGCGGCAGGTTCAAGCGCACACCGGTATTGACGTCGGTGTAGCGAAAGCCCAGCGGCGTGCTGCCAATGTCAGCCTTGATGCGATCCGATTCATAGGCCACACCCAGCGCCACACCAAAGGCATTCTGCTGGCCGGCGGACGCGGACTGTAGCCGCGTGCCGGCCGAGTTGACGAGCGCGCCGCCCACCGGGACCGCCAGCGGGCCGCCGCCAAAGCGCGAGGCGCTGTTGAAGTCGCTGCCGACCGAGCCCGCGTCCAGCGCAACCGGTGTCACGCGCGCCACCAGCTTGCCGTTGCCGACGGCCATCTTGGCTTCAGCCACCACCTGCATCTCGGTGAGCTGGCTCATGCCGGAGTCGCCATTGCGCCCGCGTAGCACAGGGCCACCGGCGAGCGTGCTGGTGCGCTGCGATTCGATCTCGTTGAGTTCCTGCTGCGCGGTCTTGGGCCCGGTCGGGTTGGCCTGAGAATCGGCTTCGGCCAGCCAAGGCGCGCGCGACTGCGCGCCAATCGGCTGGCGCGCGGGGGGGGGGGGGGGGGGGCGCCCCCGGCGCGGGCGCCGCCGCGTAGCCGCCGGCGGCTGGCGCAGCGTACTGCGCAGCGGGATACTGGGGTGCCACGGCCTGCTGCGGCACGGGATATGGCACGCCCGGTTGCTGGGCCGCCTGCGCGTTGGCTGGATAGGCGGGGTAAGCCTGACTGGCTGGATAAGCCTGCGCAGGCGCCTTGGCCGCGCGTGTGTTCTTGCCGCGCGTGCTGGCGGGCGCCTGCATCGGCATGGGCGCTTGCACCGGCTGCGCATAGTAGGCCTGCGGCTGCTGGATCTCCGATGCCATGCCCTGCCCGGCAGCGGACACCGGCGCCGGGATGTAGGGTTGCGAGGCCTGTGCGCCGGCGGTCATCATCACCGGCGCGGGCGCCATTGCCGGCTGGGACGCTGCCGCGGCGCGCGTGGGACCGGGCACGATCAGGTACGGCGCCTGCGACCCGGGCGGCGGCAACTGCGAGCTGCCGCGCTGGCCGGGCAGGCCGACAAACGGGTTGGACGGTACGCGGTCGAAGCCCGCGCCATCCGGGCGCGCGCCGGCCGAGGATATGCCCGCGGCGTTCTCTGCCGCCACCGCTGCGCGGAAGTACTCGGCGGCGCGCGAGGTCTTGCCTTGGGCGCGGTAGAGCCGCCCGGCGGCGGTCAGCACCTTGGGCGATCCGGGCGCCTGCGCCAGCGCCATCTGCAGCGTGCCTTCGGCCCAGCTGTATTCCTTGGCGGCGGTGGCGGTGCCAATCGCCGCCAGCATCAGGTCGAGGTTGCGCGGGTCCTTCTCCAGCACGCTCTCGTACAGCGTCAGGGCCTTCTTGTTCTCGCCCGCCTGCGCGTACATGCGCGCCAGGCTGGCGCGCACGGCACTGTTGCCGGGGCGCTCGGAGAGCCCCGGCGCCAGCATGTCGTAGGCAGCCACGAGGTCGCCGCTCTCGGTCAGCGCATCGGCCTGGCGCACGATGTAGGCGACCCGCAGGTCGTCATAGTCGCGGCGCTGCGAAGTACTCAGGTTGGCATTGGCAAGCTGGCGCAGCACACCGGCCAGTTCCACGTCCTGCTTGGTCTTGAGCAGAATGGCGGCGTACTGCAGTTGCATGCCGATGTCAGGGCGCACCGTGCGGCCCATGACGTTGCGCATCAGCGAGAGCGCACGCGCCTCGTCGCCCGCATCGGCGTAAGCCAGCGCCAGCGCGCCGAGCTGGTCGGGGTCCTGCTGGGCGTAGCGTTCGGCTTGCTGCAGTACGCCCAGCGCCGCGGCCTGCTGGCCGGCGGCGGCGAGCCCGCTGGCTCGCTCGGCTTCGGCGTGCACCCACAGGCGGCGTTGCAGGGTGCCCATGTCGCGGGTGCGGTTTTGCGGGGGAATGCGCTCCAGCGCTTCAAGCCCGCTTTGCCAGTCGCCGGTTTCGGCGGACAGCAGCGCGCTGGCATACAGCGCGTCCGGCATATTGGGGTTGGACAGCAGCAGGCCGTCCATGACGCTGCGCGCCTGCTCCTTCAAGCCCATCGACGCATAGGCGCGCGCCACATCCAGGCGCACCCACGGGTTGGTCGGGTCGGCCGCCATCGCGTCTTCCAGCGCGCGGCGCGCGCCGGCGGTATCGCCGCGCTGCAAGGCGGCGCGGGCCTGGCCACGGGCTTCCTCGGCGCGCAGCTTGCCCAGCGAGCCCACCTTGTCCTGCTGGGCGGGCGTCAGGTTCTGCACGATGGCGAGCGCCTCCGCGCTCTTGTTCTGCGCCGCCAGCACGCCTACCAGCCCGCGCGTGGCGTCGGGGTTGTCGGGCTGCTGCTTGAGCACGCGGCGATACGCGGCTTCGGCCGGGGCATACTGGCCTTCCTCGGCCATCACGTCGGCCAGCGCCACCTGGGCGGAAGGCTCGCGCGGGTCGAGCTTGACCGCCCGCTCCAGCAGGCTGCGCGCCTCGGCCCGGTTGCCGGCGCCGCGCGCGGCGCTGGCCTGCTCGGACAGCAGCCAGTATGTGGCGCTGTTCTGCGCGCTGCGATAGCGGCCGCCGGCCCCACGCTTGGCAGCCTGGTCGAGGAAATCCAGGGCCTCGGCAAACTTCTCCTGCTTGAGGCGCAGCACACCCATGCCGCCGAGCGCGTCGGCGTCGCCGGGGCGCTCCTGCAGCGCGGTCTGGAACCGGTCGCCGGCGCGTTCGAGGTCGCCGGCATCCATGGCATCGAAGCCTTGCTGCACGATCTGGCGCACGGGGTTGCCGGCAGCGCCTGCCGCTTGCGTGGCTTGCCGCTGTTGCTGCTGGGCCTTGACCGCATCGAGCTTGGCGCGGATGGTGGCGTCGTCGGGATGGCTTGCCAGCCAGGCCTGGTACAGCGGCGCGTCCGCCGGGCGGCCGCCCAGCCAGGTCAGCGCCCGCCGCCAGCTCTCGCTGGCCTTGCCAGCTACGTCACTGCTTTTAGACAGCGCCTCCAGCTGGCGAATGCCGTCGCGGCGGGTGGACTCGCGATAGGTCAGGTGCTGCGCCAGCGCGAGCTGCGCGCGGTTGTCCGACGGATTGGCGCGGGCCAGTTGCTCCAGGCCCTTGCGGGCTTCATCCCAGCCCTGCGCCGTGCCGCCCAGCGTCTGGTAGTACTCCAGCGCCAGGTTGCCTTGCGGCACCGCGCCGCCCGCGGCTTGCTGATAGCGCTTGACCGCTTCCTCGCTCTGGCCGCTGCGCGCCAGTTGGCGCGCCTGTTCGACCTGCTGGGTCGCGCCGCCGCTGCTGATCACCTGCGTGAGGCGCGCCACCAGCGGGGAGTTGGGCTGGGCCTTCTTCAGGCGCTCCAGGTAGGTGCGCGCGCCATCCGGGCGGCCCGCCTCGGCTTCGGCCACGCCCATGCCATACAGGGCTTCCGGCTGGGCCGGATTCAGGCGCAGGATCTTCTGCCACGCTTCGGCAGCGCGGTCGCTGCGGCCGCGTTCCTGCCAGTACTTGCCCTGGTCCACCAGCAGCTTGACCGGGTCTTCCTGCGCCGTGGCGGCCGCGGCGAACGCCGTCAGCAGGCTCAGCACCAGCGTCTTGGCACGCAGGCCCTTGCCGCGCGCGGTGTCCGCAGCTATATGCTTCCCGCTCGCCGAGCGGGGGGTGTTCGCGCGTCCGTTCATGGCCGGGCGCTTGCGGTTCGACATGTCTTCTCCCACTCCAGCTCCAGTTGCCCCGAAGGCGCGAACCGGTAGCGGCCTTCGGCAAAGCCGAGGCCGAATAATCCCAATACGGTGTCGTAGTACGTGGCGGCGGATTTGCCCGTGGCCGAGTCAATCATCGTCTGCGCCCGGGTGCGCTGCACCGCGGCTGCAGGCGATCCGGCCGCCTGCAGGAACGGCACCAGTGCGGCGGAAAAGCCCGTCGGGCCGTCGCCGTCCACCGCGCCGCTGTCGGCGTGCATGCGCTCAGGCGGCGCGGCGCGTCCCGCCATGCGCTGCGCCTGCGGCGCCAGTGCCTTCATCAGCATGCGGCCAGCGGCGTCACCGCGTGGCGTCACGCCGGCCCACAGGTAGACGCGGATAGCGTCGTAGCTGCTGACATCGCCCTTGTCCGGGTCGGTGAGAAAACCGGTGCCGGCCGCGTCGCTGCGGTAGGCCGACCAGTCGGGCACGATGCCCTGCCTGGCCACCGCGTCGACCAGTTTTGCGGCCTGCGTGGCGAGCGTGCCCCACGGGCCGGACGGCTCGGCCGCGGCCAGGCGGCGCAGCACCGGCACCGGCAGGTAGCTGGCATTGAGGCGCCACTGGCGCGGGCCATCGGCATTGCCTTGGACAAAGCCCTGCGGGCCCGGCAGCAGCATGGTGCCAAAGCCGGGCAGCGACACCACCTCTTGCTTGGCGACCAGCTTGAGCAGCGCGCGCGCCTGCTCGCCATAACGTGGCTGCTTCCACAACCGCGCGGCTTCGAGCAGCGCGAAGGCGAACCACAGGTCGGCATCCGATGCGGGGTTCGCATCGATCACGCCCCACGAGCCGTCGGCCCGGTGGCCCCACTGCCAGGCAGGCAGCTTGTCCTGCAGGTTGCCCGCGCCGAGGTTGGCAACGCTCCATTGCCACAGGCGCTCGAAGGTAGCGCGGTCGTTGGCCATCAGGGCGAACACCATGCCGTAGGACTGGCCCTCGGAGGTGCTTTGCTGCTCCTTGGTGGACGGGTCGAGCACGCGGCCGTCGGCCTGCACGAAGCGGGACAGGAACTGCTGGTACAGCGGCCACGCACAGGCCGCCGGCGGCGATGCCTTCGGCACGGCGGCATGCGCCAGTGCGGGCCAGCCACCCAGCGCCCCGAGCGCGGCCAGCCCCGGCAAGCCCGCAAGCCATACGCGGCGTGTGCGGTTCACGCTCACTTGTGTTCCCCCAGCTTGCGGCGCGTGGCGCGCGCCCGCAGCGACAGATACATCAACACCGCCAGCAGCAGCGCAGCGCCGCCGATCATCAGCACCATGGCAAGCGGCCGCTGCGATAGCCACCACTGCACATAGGTCCAGGGCGGCAGCTTGCCCACGTGGTAGTTCTGCTGTGCCGCCAGGCTGTCGATCTCCTTGCCGCGCACCAGCGCCAGGCTGCCTTGCACCTTCGTGACCCGGTCGGGATCGAGCAGCACCTCGGTCACGGTCTGCAGGCCTTGCGGCGCGTTGCTGGTGACGGCCACCACACTGCGCCCTGACGCCAGTGGCGACTCGAAGGCGCTTAGCGCGGCATCGGTGCTGGCGCTGCTGACCGACATGCGCGTCTCGACCGGGCGGTTGCGCGTGCCATCCGCGCCGTTCCACCAGCCCGTCACGGCGGACACCAGATCGGTCAGCGCAAAGCGCTTTTCGTTGCCGGCCAGCATGACCGGCATGCGCTCGGCCCATTGCGTGAAGAGCGGCTGGCTCTGCGTGGTGCCGATCACCAGCAGGTCGCGCGCGGCCTGCTTGTCGACCTGCGCGGCGCCGCTCACGGCCACGCCGGTGGCGGGATAGCCGGTGGATTCGCCCATGCGCCCCATCAGCGTGAGGTAGGTCGAGTAGTCCTCGGCAGCGGGCTTGTCCGGCAGGATGACCGCGGTCTCGGAGAGGTCGGCCATGCGCGTGAACGGGAAGCCGCTGTTGCCGAACACCGCCAGGTCAGGCAGCGCGATAAAGTGCGGCAGGCCGGTGATGTTGATGGTCGAGTCCGGGTCGATCGCGCCCTTGACGTTGTCCAGCATCACGTCCTTGCACGCGCCCTGCTTGAGGTAGTCGTAGTAGAAATGGAACTGCAGCTGCGACTGCGCGGGCAGCATGAACAGCGGCAGCTCGATGCGCTCGTCGACCGGCACCGAGCCATCCGGCAGCACTTTGGCCAGCAACTGGCTGGCACGGCCATCCTGGTTCTTGACCGAGCGCAGCGCGTAGGCGCGCAGGAACTGGCTGCTCACGCTGATGTTGAGGGTGGACTTGTCCACCACCGGGCGCGGCGTATAGCGGTACTTCAGGTCGATCGGGATGCCCTTGCTGCGCCAGCCGAACAGGTCGGGCGGCAACCGGAAATTCACCCGCACCAGGTCCGGGTTGTAGCCCGAGACATTGAGGTCGCGCACCTCGGCTAGCTCGCCGAAGCGCACCGGGCGGTCGCTGCGGATCCAGTTGGGCGCGTCGTAGGGCACGCGCGGTGCCACGTCGTCGAGCTTGTTGATGGTGGCGCTCTGCCCGGACAGCGCGCGCGCGCCAAGCGTGAGCGCTTGCGCCGCGGTCTTGAGCTCGGCGCTGTCGCGGCCCATCACCAGCAGCAGCTTGCCGTTCGCATCGCCCGGATTCGGCACCACCGCGATCGACGGCCCGCCGATGGCGGGCACCTGCACGCCGGCGGGCTTTTCCTCGTTGGTGACGAACACCACCGCATTGCCGGTGGCCGGTACCTGGTTGAGCGTGGCGGCAAACGACGCGCCGCGATAGCCGGCCAGCGCGCCGAACCACGACGAGACCGTGCCGGCGGCTTCCAGCGTGGCCGTCGACGGCGCGCCGGCGAACACGAAGGGCAGCCTGAGGCGGCTAACGTCGCGGCGATCGAAGAACGGCAGCGGCAGCAGCGCCAGGTCATTGGCCAGCGCCACCGGCGTGAGCGTGAGCTCCAGCACGCTGCTGTTGCCAACGGTAGCCCACAGGCTGGAGTGGAAGGGATCTTCGCAATCGGTGGTGTAGTGGCCGATCAACTGCAGGTTGAGGCGGTTGAACTCGGTGATCAGCCGCGGCTCGATCGGCACATCGCGCTCCAGGCTGTTGCCCGCGGTGTCCTTGGGCACCGGCACGGTGCCGGCAACCTCGCCGTTGACCATCACATTGATATGCGACAACGCCGGTATCAGCGCGGGCGAATACGTGTAGCGCAATTTCAGGCGCGCGCCGGTCACGACCTCGTCGGCGCGGATCGAGAACGGCACGCCGTTGATGGCGTCCACGCCGCGCAACTGGAACGGTGCGATGGCGCCCAGCTGCTTGAGCGTGAGCTGCACGGTGCGCGCGCCGCTGCGGGGTGCCGCTGCGGCGGCCTGCGCCGCCACCCCGGCGGGCGACTGCGCGGCGACCGCGTCGCGCGTGGTGTCGGGCATGCCGGCGCGCTGGGCGCCGGCCGGGGTCACCGTCAGCAAAGCGAGCGCGAGCAATGCGCTAAGGCGGGTCGCGGCGGGCCGGCCCGAGGTGCGGCGCGCGGTTGAGCGCGCAGGCGAGCGGTCGGTCAGGCGTGGTGTCTTGGTCAAACGCATTCTCTATTTTTTGCCAGTGGTCCGGTGCGTGTTCAAGCCGCGGCCCGAACCGTTCCGGGACGCGGCGCTGGGCCGACGAGGCCGATCACCGGGTGGAAGCGCCAGGTTCTGGACGGCGCAACAATTGGCGCATCTCGCGCCCGAGGTGGAACATCACGTTATGGAAGCCAAGCAGGCCAATGCGCAGGATCTGGCCGGCGGCCAGCCCCGGGGCATCCGGCCGCTTGCGGCCCCACGAATCGATCCATGCGTCGGCTCGCGCAAAGGTGCACTGCACGAAAGCCATCTCCTCGCGCGGGCTCATTTCCGCCAGCTCCAGGCCGGTGTGCGTGTCGCCCTGGAACACCACCTTGGCGGGGAACATGTGCTCGTCGTTCTGCAGGTAAAGCGAGATCTGCACCTGCTCGCCCACAGCTGCCTTCATACCCGGCGGCAGCCGCATGCCGATGCCGCCCTCGGCGAAATCGATGGTCTCGCACACCAGCGTGCGGCCATCGGGAAAGTGCAGGGTGGCAGGCAGTTTCATCGCCACGCGGTGCGCCACGCGGATCTGGCGCGTCTCGCTGGCGACCGCAATGGAGGCGCCGAGGATGATCAGGTTGTAGAACGTCCAGATCAGGTTGAGCACCACGGTGGTGGCCTCGAACTGGTTCCACAGGAACAGCCGCAGGAAGCCCACCACCACGCCCAGCACGTTGAACAGCAGCAGCACCAGGTAAGGCCGCGAGATTACCCAGTCGAAGTAGGCTTCCTCGATCACGCCGCCCTTGGGCGTCACGTTGAACTTGCCGGCCGCAGGGTTGACGAACGCCACCAGCACGGGCCGCATGATGTACCACGCAAGCACGGATTCGTACACCTCGTTCCAGAACGAATGGCGGAACTTGCCCTGTATGCGCGAGTTGGTCATGTTCGCGTGCAGCAGGTGCGGCAGCGCGAAGGTGGCGATGGTCAGCGCCGAGGCCTGGATCACGTGGGCGCCGAACAGCAGGTAGGCCAGCGGCGCCGTCAGGAACACCAGCCGCGGCAAGCCGTAGAAGAAGTGCAGCATGGCATTGAGGTAGCACAGCCGCTGCGGGATCGACAGGCCCGGCCCGAACAGCGGGTTGTCCACCCGGCAGATCTGCGCCATGCCCCGGGCCCAGCGAATGCGCTGCCCGACGTGGCCTGAGAGGCTTTCCGTGGCCAGCCCCGCAGCCTGGGGGATCGCCAGGTAGGCGGTGCCGTAGCCCTTGCGGTGCAGCTTGAGCGCGGTGTGTGCGTCCTCGGTCACGGTTTCCACCGCAATGCCGCCCACTTCCAGCAACGGCGCCCGGCGGATCACGGCGCACGAACCGCAGAAGAAGGTAGCGTCCCACAGGTCGTTGCCGTCCTGCACCAGGCCGTAGAACAACTCGCCCTCGTTGGGGACCTCCTGGAATGTGCGCAGGTTCTTCTCGAACGGATCGGGCGAGAAGAAATAGTGCGGCGTCTGCAGCATGGCCAGCTTGGGGTCCTTGAGGAACCAGCCCATGCTGATTTGCAGGAAGGAGCGCGTGGGAATGTGGTCGCAATCGAAAATCGCCACATACTCGCCGTGCGTGCCCTTGAGCGCTTCGTTGATGTTGCCTGCCTTGGCGTGGCGATTGTGGTTACGCGTCACATGGGTAACGCCAACCTTCTCGCAAAACTCGCGGAATTCCTCGCGCCGGCCGTCATCCAGCACGTAGACGTTGATCTTGTCGCGCGGCCAGTCCAGCGACATCGCCGCGAATACCGTCGGCTTGACCACCGACAGCGGCTCGTTGTAGGTCGGGATGAAGATATCCACGGTCGGCCAGCTGGCAATGTCCGCGGGCATGGCCACCGGACGGCGCTTGAGCGGCCACGCGGTCTGGAAGTAGCCCAGCATCAGCACCACGAACGCGTAGATCTCTGCCAGCACCAGGCCAATGCCAAAAGCGGAGTCGAACCAGCCGCCCAGCCCCACCGTTTCCGTCAGGCGCCAGTACATATAACGGCTGGAGGCCGCGATCGACAGGATCACCATCATCAGCGTGGCGAGGTGGCCCTTGACCCGGTTCAGCCAGACCGCCAGCCCGAAGCACACCGCGGCAAACCCGACCTGCTGCCAGAAATCCAGCGGCACCGTGATGACCAGCGCGAACATGAACAACCCGGCCAGCAACGCCAGCATCCGCGCCACGGCGCTGTCCCAGAAGGGAAGCGCGACGAAGGTGTTGCCGAATCGCTGCAATGCGGCCGACAGGACGTTGGGCTTGTCGTTGACCTTGCTTTTGACTTTATCCTTGCCCTTGGCCCGTGCGCCCTTGGGCGCCGCGGCGGCTTTTGCCTTGGCTGGCTTCACGCGGCTTCTCCGTAAGCGGCCAGGGCCTGGCGCACCCATGCGGCGCAGCGCTGCAGGTCGTGCGTGGCCTGGCTGTGAGGGTTGTACTCGAGCACGCTGCGGTCGTAGGCCAGCGCCTCCGCCACCGCCTGGTCCTGGTGGATCACGCCCAGCACACGCTCGCCGAGCTGGGCGCGCAGCACCTGCACCACATCTTTGCCAAGCTGACGGCTCACGTCGACCTGGTTGATCACCAGCATATGGCCCAGGTAATCGGGCCGGCCCTCGCAATAGGTGCGGATCAGGTCTTCCATCAGGGGCATGGTGGCGTAGGACGCGGCATCCGGCAGCGACACCATCAGGCACAGCTGCGCACATGACAGTGCCTGGCGCATGTATGGCGACGGGCCCGGCGGCGTATCAATCACAACGACATCGTCGCGGCCCAGGCCAAGTCCGGCAAGCTGGGCGCGCAGCCATCCCGGATGGGTGGAGAGGTGCGCTTCAAACGCGGAGCGGTCGGTCTCGTTGAGTGAGCCGAACGGCATGACCAGCACGCGGGAGCGGCCCTTGTACATGCTCTGCTGCCACGCTTCTGCGGCCAGCGTGGCGCGCGCATGCCCGGCAACTTCCTGCGGCGGCATGCCGAAATGCAGGCGCAGCGCATTCTGCGGATCCAGGTCCACGGCGAGTACGTTCTCGCCGGCAACCGCCAGCGCTTCGGCCAGGTTGGCCGACAGCGTGGTCTTGCCCACGCCGCCTTTGGCCGAGACAACAGCAATGATCTTCACGAGCGATTCAGCCGATCTAGAAAGGAGCGGCGCGCGGGTGCGCGCTCGCTGGTGGTGGCGGGCTCCTGGCGGCCTTCGAGGCGGGCGAACACCTTGGATAATTCGGTGTCGGCGGGGCGGGCCGGCTCAGCCGGCGGCGCGGCCGCGGGAGCCGCCGGGGACCAAATGCTGGCCGGCTGGGGCGCGGGGACAACCGCCGGGTTCGCTGCGGCTGCCGATGGAGGCGGCGCAGCGGCAACTTCCGGCGCTGAAAGCGGCATCGGGGCCGACATCACCGGCGCCATGCCTTGCGGCGTGCGAAAACGCGGCATCATCGCCGAGGCGGGCACGCCCGTTGCCGCCAAAGCAGCCGGGGGGGCAACCCGAGCGGGCGCAGCCTCGGCGGCGTGAGCCGGCTCCGCGGCAGGCGCAAGCTCGCCTGCCGGCAGGGCCGCGCGCCACAATGGCGCGGGCGGCGCGGCCTGTGCCGCTGCCGCACCGGCAGCCTCATGCGCATGCGGCGCGGCGGGCTGCACGGGAGGCACTACGGCGGCGCGGTCGACCCGCACGGACGTCAGCAGCGGCCAGCGCTCGCGCGCCTGCATCGCCGCGTCTTCGCGCACGATCTCTTTGTATGACTCGGCCTTGCCGCCGAAACGATGGAACAGCTTGGACAAATCGTCGGATTGACTCATGGGATCTCACTCACGCAAGGCTGTGCGCCAGCGCCAGAACTGCCGCAAACCGCTAGCGGCTCTTCAACGCCCGAACCGGAATTCCACGCATCCGGTGGCATCGATCGGTGTACTTTGGCTGACCCGCAGGGTCTCGGACGAGCCGAGCATGCGGAACCAGTGCTGGTACGCCCCCTCCAGGAATGCCGGCGACCAGGTGTCGGCTCCGTCTCCCAGCGCCGCGTTCAGCGGCGCGCAGAAATGCCGGACCACCAGAGCCCCCCCCACATCCTCGATGTTGGTCCAGCCCCAGTCCACATCCAGCCAGATCTGCGCGACGGCGCGCTCCAGCTCGGCAAGCGTCGCGCAGGCGCCAGGATCGAAACGCTTGGCAAATCGCGCACCAACACGCCACATCACGGCGCGCAGGCCAGCCACGTCCATGGTCTCGGATAGTTCTTCGGCGAGCGCCGACAGTACATCACGCCATTGCGACGAGCAATGCCGCTCAGTGAGATATTGCAGAATTGCTTGATTCACCCCGAGATCCTGTTTTAATGGCTTACTGTCAATATTTTTCTTATTGTTGGAGCGTCATTTTCTTACCAACCCTGCGATCTGGGCAAATGCTTTGCGAGCAACAATGGTTATGTTCCATCCTCGCAACATCCACAACGGCGGCCGCCGTACCCCGATCCGGGCGATTTCCCGCGCGGGCAGGCGCCACGGCCTTTTGCGGTCGACCCAAGCCTGACAGTTTCCACGTCATAGGGAAACCCACCCCCTTCCGAAGCGGGGAACACTTTACGTTGCCAGTTTAATGTCTCTACATTAGCGCAGTAAGGTACTGCTGCCGGTCCGCAAAGACTGCCCACGATGCCATTCTGGCGCGATAAGTCGCAGACCAGTGCATGTAATTTCTCCATGTGGGGAAATAGCGCGGGTTTTGGGCGAGAAACGATAGGACCGGACCCGTGGCAGTCAAGCAAGCGGCTGCGGACTAGTCCGGCATGACTTGCGCGCCGGGGCGGGCCGCAGCGACGAACGCATCGATCAGGCGCGCCCCGCGCCGTTCGCGCAAAGAATAAAGATATTCGCTCATTTCCTCGCTACTATCCTCAAAATCCAGCATTTTCAGCTGCGGATGACTCGACACCTCGTGGCGGGCAATGACGGATACACCGAGTCCGCGAATGACCACCGCGCGCATCAGCGGCCGGCAACCGGCCAGCGCGGCTATCGGCACCCGACGGGGCCAGCCGCCGCCCGCCGCGATGGAACCGCTCGACGCCGCAGGCCTCCTCCAGCGCGCGGATCTGGGCGGTGATGGTCGGCAGCGACAGGCCGAGCCGCTTGGCTGCCTGGGTCACGCTGTCGATGCGGGCGACCATGAAGAAGGATTTGAGCTGGGCAATGGGCATGCTGCAGACGCGTGGTGATAGCGCGGGTGAATCGGGCGCCGTTACAGCCGGGGGCGTATTCTAAGGCCCGGGGATCTGTTGCCACGCCGCCGTCGACCGAACAGGAGAATGCCATGCCCGAGCGCAAGCAGGACGCCACCCGGATCGAGACCGACAGCCTGGGCGACATACCGGTGCCTGCCCGGCACCTGTGGGGCGCGCAGACCGAGCGTTCGCGCCAGAACTTCCGTATCGGCTGCGAGACGATGCCGCCCGCGCTGATCGAAGCATTCGCCATCCTCAAGCTCTGCGCAGCGCGTGCAAATCGAGCGCTGCACGTGCTCAAGCCGGAACTGGCCCACGCCATCGAGGCGGCGGCGCAGGAGATCATCGCCGGCAAGTGGCCGGGAGAGTTTCCGCTCTCGGTCTGGCAGACCGGCTCCGGCACGCAGACCAACATGAACCTGAACGAGGTCATTGCCAACCGTGCGATCCAGCTGCTAGGCGGCGAGCCGGGCGCGAAGCAGCCGGTGCACCCCAACGATCACGTCAACGCCAGCCAGTCTTCAAACGACAGCTTTCCCACGGCGATGCATATCGCCGCCACCCGGGCGATCCAGCTGCAACTGCTGCCCGCGCTGGAGCGCTTGCAGCAGGCGCTCGGGCGCAAGGTGGACGCGTTTGGCGACATCGTCAAGGTGGGCCGCACGCACTTGCAGGACGCCGTGCCGCTGACGCTCGGCCAGGAGTTCTCCGGCTACGAAGCCCAGGTAGGCGATGCCCAGTCGCGCCTGCGCCAGGCCATGCTGCGCGCCATGCCGGTGCCGCAGGGCGGCACCGCAGTGGGCACCGGGCTGAATGCACCGCATGGTTTTGCCGCGGCCTTTGCGCGCGCGCTGTCGGACTACACGGGCCTGCCGTTCGAGCCCGCGCCGAACCGCTATGCGCTGCAAGCCTCGCACGATGCGCTGGCCGACCTGTCGGGCGCGCTCAACACCACGGCATCGTCCTTCCTGAAAATCGCGCGCGATTTCATGCTGCTCGGCTCCGGCCCGCGCGCGGGCTTTGCCGAACTGATCCTGCCTGCCAACGAACCCGGCTCTTCGATCATGCCGGGCAAGGTCAATCCCACCCAGGCCGAGGCGCTGGCCATGGTGTGCTGCCGGGTGATCGGCAACCACACCACCGTCACGCTGGCCAATGGCCTCGGCACGCTCGAGCTCAACGCGTACAAGCCCGTGATCATCTACAGCCTGCTGCAATCGGTCACGCTGCTTGCCGATGCCGCCGCGAGCTTTGCCGAACGCATGGTGCAGGGGGTACAGGCGGATCGCGAGCGCATCGCCGAGATGCTCGGGCGCTCGCTGATGCCCGTGACCGCGCTCAACCCGCACCTCGGCTACGACCGCGCCGCCGAAATCGCCAGGCTGGCGCTCACGCGCGGCCTGCCGCTGCGCGAGGCTGCGCTCGCTTCGGGACATGTCACGGCGGCCCAGTTCGATGCATGGGTCGACCTGAAGGACATGACCAGGGAAATATGAGGCCGCCAATCAGGCTCGCGATATGAGGCCGCCGCTTAGCGCTGGCCCTTCTCGCACACGGCGCATAGGGTTCGGCGAACGCCGGTTTGCTATCAGTGGCCGCCTGACAAGGTGCATGGGCCGGCCTTTGTTGCCGAAAAGCAAAAGCGTACCCGTTTCTGCGTGCCTTCAAACCCCACCTGCAACGGCAAGAAAGAGGCTCGCGCCTACTTGCCCGCGGCCTTCTGCCGATAGCGCGCCAGTTCGGCGCCTAGCCACGGAGCGCTCTCCACCGGCTGGGCCTGGCCGCACTTGACCAGGTAAGGCTTGCCGCTGACGCTGCTCTTGCTCGCGCCCAGTTCGATAAAGCGCTCGCTGGTGCCAATGACGCCCTTGTCGGCCAGGTAGTCGTATTTCTTCTTGAGGTGGGCAGCCGCATCTGGCGCTGAAAACCAGCTGCCATTGCGGTTGAACTGGCAATTCGAGCCGGCCAGGTAGGCAAAGAGATGGGTGACCTCGGCCTGCGTGGCGGGCGGCGGCGCCGCTGCGGCGGGGGCCATGGGGACTGCCAGCACGGTGGCCAGGAGCAGGGCGGACAGGAAGGCAGGCTTCATTTTCACGGAGTCGATCAGTCGCATCCGCTGCATTAGAGCGGCATTCCCGCTCCGGTTCAAGGCTTGACGAATGGCCAGAGCGCCCGCCGCGCGGGCGGAACCAACTGCCCGCGCGGCAAAGCGTACCCGTTTCTGCGTAACAATCCGGAGCGTCAGCCGATCGCGCCACCGCCATCGAGCAGCACCGTAGAACCCGTGGCAAAGCCAGTCCCGGCCAGGTAAAGGATGGCCTGCGCCACGTCTTCAGGCTGGCCAATGCGCTGCGCCGGGAGCCGCGCGGCCACGTTTTCGAACATGGCCGTGCGCGCGGCGCCATCGAGCTTGTCCCACAGCGGTGTGGCGATCAGACCCGGGGAGACGGTATTGACGCGCACCGGCGACAGTTCCAGCGCCAGGCCGCGGCTAAGCGCGTCCAGCGCGGCATTGATGGCGCCCTGCAGCACCGATGCCTTGCTCGGCCGCACGCCCAGGAAGCCCGAAACCAGCGTCAGCGAGCCATGCGCGCGGATCGGCACCAGGCGCGCCACGCGATAGGCGCCCCAGAACTTGCTGTTCATCGCGGCGTAGGCATCGGCCAACGGCAACTGGCGCACCGGGCCGGTGGGCGTCTGCGCGGCGGAGATCACAACGTGGTCCCACGGGGTGGCGCCGTCCATGAACTGCGCCACGCTGGCGTCGTCGGTGATATCGACCGTGGCGCCGCCGACCGTGCCGGCGCTGGCCAGCGTGCGTACAGCGGCATCGACTTTTTCCTGCGAGCGTGAGGCAATCGTGACGCTGGCGCCGCGCTCGGCAAAGGCAGCCGCGGTGGCCAGGCCGATGCCTGAGCTGCCGCCAACCACCAGCACCCTGGCGTTCTTGAAATCGGGAAACATGGCAAGACTCCTTGAATTTCCTTCAATGGCCAATCCATGCGGCAGGAAGGAAGGCCGCATGCTTGCCAGCCATTATGGTCACGGCGCGCCGGCGGATCATCCACCCAGGATTGGAAGCACTCTTGGCAGGCATTTGATAATCGAGGGCGCGCCGCCGCTACAATGCTGCGGTGCAGCTTAGGCCCCGTCCCGGGTCCGCTCACCCTCCTCCCAGCGGTCGCCAACCGCCCCGAAACAACCTCCTGCCCATCATGAAGCCGCTCCTGCTCGTCCTCAGCCACGTCAGCGCCCAGCATCTGTCCTGGATTGCCGAACAATACGAGGTGCGCTACGCGCCCGACAGCGCGGCCCGCGCCACGCAGGTCCGGGAGGCCGGCGCCCGCGTGCGCGCGGTGCTGACGATCGGCTCGGTCGGCCTTACCGCCGCGGAGATCGACGCCATGCCCGCGCTGGGGCTGGTGTGCGCGCTGGGCGCGGGGTACGAGAACATTGCCGTGGCCCACGCCCGCGCGCGCGGCATCGTCGTGGCCAATGGCGCCGGCACCAACGACAGCTGCGTGGCGGACCACGCCATGGCGCTGCTGCTAGCCACCGTGCGCGCCATCCCCGCGCTGGACCAGGCCACGCGCGCCGGCAAGTGGCGCACCGCGCTGGCGCTGCAGCCCAATGTGTCGGGCAAGCGCATGGGGATTCTCGGCCTCGGCACCATCGGCCGGCGTATTGCGCAGCGCGGCCTGGGCTTCGACCTGGAGGTGGGCTATCACAACCGGGCCCCGCGCGACGACGCGCCGTATCGCTATTTCGACAGCCTCGGCGCGCTGGCCGAATGGGCCGACTACCTGATCATCGCCACGCCCGGCGGCGCGAGCACCCGCCACCTGGTCGACGCCAAGGTGCTGGCCCAGCTGGGCCCTGGCGGTTTCGTGGTCAATATCGCGCGCGGCAGCGTGCTCGACACCGCGGCGCTGGCCGATGCCCTGCGCGCCGGCAAGCTCGGCGGCGCCGGCCTTGACGTATACGAGACCGAGCCCGAGCCGCCCGCCGCGCTGTTCGACTGCCCCAATGTGGTTCTGACCCCGCACGTGGCAGGCTGGTCGCCGGAAGCCATCGACGCTTCGGTGCGGCAGTTCCAGGAAAACAGCCGGCTGCATTTTGCCGGCAAGCCTGTGCTCACACCGATAGGCTGACGAGAGGCGCCGCCGCGCGCTCACGCGACGGGAAACACCACCCGCACGCGCAGCCCGGGCGCGGCGTCTTCCAGCGAGACCTGCGCGCCATGCGATTGCGCGATCTCCGCCACGATGGCCAAGCCCAGCCCGCTGCCCCCGGTGGGCGCTTCCGGCACCCGGTAAAAGCGGTCGAACACGCGCTCGCGCTCGGCGGCGGGAATTCCCGGGCCATCGTCCTGCACGATCAGTTCCGCGCTCTGGGTACCCGATTCCCTTACGCCCGTCATGGCGCGTCCCTGGCCAACCAGCACATCGACCCTGCCGCCTGCCGGCACATAGCGCAGCGCATTGTCGACCAGATTGGTCAACAGGATGCGCAACGCATCGACGTCGCCGCGCACCACGGCCGGCCCGGCGGCAGCGTCGAGCCCAAGGTCGATGTGACAGTCGAGCGCGGCCTGGGTCATCTCCGCCACCACGCTTTGCGCCAGCGCGCGCAGGTCCACCGGCTCATGCGGGGGCGCTGCCGCGCCGGGCTCCTGGCGCGCCAGCGTGAGCAACTGGGCCACCATGTGCGTGAGCCGCTCCAGCCCCTGGCGCAGCTTGCCCACGGCCTCCTGCCGCTCCTCGGCCGTATCGGCGCGCTCCACCAGCTGGGCCTGCAACTGCAGCGCGGCCAGCGGTGTGCGCAGCGCGTGCGCGGCGTCAGCCACGAAGGCGCGCTGGGTATCGATGGCGTGGGACAGCCGCGCCAGCAACTGGTTGAGCGCCTCGGTCAACGGCGCGATCTCGTCCGGCATGCTGCTGAGCGCCAGCGGGGCCAAAGCGTTGGCGTCACGCTGGCGCACCCCGGCGGCGATCTCGCGCAAGGGCCGCAGGCCACGTCCCACGGCCACCCACACCAGCCAGCCGATCAACGGCAGCAGCAACAGCAGGGGCGCCACTGTGCGCAGCGCCATGCGCGCGGCTACCTCGCTGCGCGCCGACATCGGCTGGGCAATCTGCACCACGCCGAGCCCGAGCTGCACGCTGTAGATCCGCCATTCGCCCTGCGCGGTCTTGACGTTGGAAAACCCCAGCTCGGCGCGCGGCGGCAACGCGGGATGCGCGTGCGACAGATACAGGCTGCGCCCGGAGCCGTCCCAGATATGGATCACCACGTCTTCATCGGCATGGAACAGGCTGTCGCCAGGCGAGCCCGGCGCACCGGGAGACTGCTGCGCAACGAACGGCGGCATCACCGGATCGGCAAACTGGCTGGGCAGCGCGGCGGCCACCTGCTTCATCTGGTAGTCGAACAGTGCGTTGGCTTCCTGCCGGGCCTGCCCGTAGATCAGCGCGGTAGCAATGGCGATGCCGGCCAGCAGGCCCAGGGCAAGCCACCACAGCAGGGTTCTCTGGATCGAACGCATCAGCCCGCGCTCCCGGATTCGAGCTTGGGCACCACATAGCCCACGCCGCGGATATTGCGGATCAACCCCGCGCCGAATTTCTTGCGCAGCGCGTGGATGTAGACCTCCACCGTGTTGCTGCCGACTTCATCGCCCCAGCCGTACAAGCGCTCCTCCAGCTGCGCCACCGACCACACCTTGCCGGGCCGCGCCAGCAGCGCCGAGAGCAAGCCGAACTCGCGCGCCGACAGGCGCACCGCCTCGCCGTCAAGGGTGGCTTCGCGGGTCACGGGATTGATCACGATGCCGCCATAGCGCAGCAACGGCTCCGCCCGGCCTTCGGCGCGGCGCACCAGCGCGTGCATGCGCGCGGCCAGTTCCTGCAGGTCGAAGGGCTTGACGAGGTAGTCGTCGGCGCCGGCGTTCAGCCCCGCCACGCGATCGGCCACGGCGTCGCGCGCGGTCAGGATCAGCACCGGCGTATTCACGCCACGCGCGCGCAGCGCGGCGAGCACCTCCAGCCCGGAGCGGCGCGGCAGGCCCAGGTCGAGCAGGATCAGCGCATAGCAGGCCTCGCCCTCGGGGCCGCCCGACTGGGTGGCCGCGGCCAGGCCGGCCTCGCCGTCCTGCACCCAGTCCACCGCGAAGCCTTCCTGGCGCAATGCCAGCTTTACGCTATCGCCGATCATGGCGTCGTCTTCCACCAGCAACACTCGCATGGTCAGGTCCGGGTCAGGCAGGATTAGGTTGGTTGCGCGGATTGGCTCGGCCGGCGCCGCCGGCATCGCCGCCGGCGCCGTGCGTGATCGCTTCCTCCAGTGCCTGCGCCAGTCCGGGCAGCGCTGGGTACTGCGCGTTGATCACGTAAACCGGCAGGCTTTCCAGGTACGCGCTCAACCGCCCCTTGGCGGTAAAGCGCGCGTTGAACGCGGAGTTGCGCAGCGCGGGCACGAAGCGCGGCACGATGCCGCCGCCCAGGTAAACGCCGCCACGCGCACCCAGTACCAGCGCAATATCAGCCGCCACGGAACCCAGCAAGCCGCAAAACACGGCAAGCGCGCGCTCGCAGAGTGGGTCGTGCCGGTGGATCGCGCCTTCGGTTACCTCTGCCGGCTCGAGCTGGCGCGCCAGGGGCGTACCCGTTTCTGCGTGCAACGCGGCATGGGTCAGCGATAGCCCCATGCCCGACAACAGACGCTCGGCGGAGACACGGCCGAAGGCCTGCTGGGCCGCGCGCCACGCGGTCCATTCGTCTTCGGTCTGCGGCATCAGCTCGATATGGCCGCCCTCGCCGGCCAGCGCCACGGCCGGCCCGGAGCGCGCGGGCACCAGCCCGGACACGCCCAGCCCGGTGCCCGGCCCCACCAGCGCGAGCGGCGCGCCGGTCACGGCCACGCCCTGGCGCAACAGCGTCAGGTCGTGCGCGCCAAGGTGTGGTAATCCCAGCGCCAGCGCGGTGAAATCGTTGATGGCCAGCAGCAGGTCCAGGCCCAGCGAGCGCTGCATCTGCGAGATGGAGAACGCCCAGGCGTGATTGGTCAGCTTGACGCGATCGCCGGTCACCGGGTTGGCCAGGCCAATGGCCGCGTGGCGCGGCCTGGCGCTACCGGGCGGCAAGCCGCCGAGGTAGTGCTGCACGGCAGCCTCGAGCGAGGGGAAATCGGCCACTTTAAGCGCGGTCACCGGGCCGATGCGCTGCGGCGCGGTCTCCAGCGCAAAGCGCACATTGGTGCCGCCGACATCGCCCAGCAGGCGTGGAAAGCGCCGCATGGCGTCAGGCCGAGAAGACATCGGTGCCATGCCGGTGCCGGCTCAGCACCAGGCTGATGGGAAGCGCCGGGGTGGGTCCCTTGCAGGCGCGCGCGAACACGGCCGTCTTGACGGGCCCCGCGAACGACACGAAGACGCGCTCGGCAGCCAGCAGCGCCGCCAGGTTCAGCGTGATGCGCGCGTGCGGCGCCTCGCGCGGATGCGTCACCATATAGCCTGGCTGCGGCTCAGCAAGGGCCTGCTCCAACTCGGGCGCCTCGGGAAACAGCGAAGCGGTGTGGCCGTCCTCGCCCATGCCCAGCACGATCACGTCAGGCTGGCGCCAGGCCGCATTCAGCCGGGCCACCGCGCTGGCCGGGTCCGCCACTTCGGCGGCGTCAGCCACCAGCGGCACGAAGGCGGCCTTGCCAGCCGCCTCGCGCAGCAGGTGGCGGTGCACCAGCGCGCCGTTGCTGTCGTCATGGTCGGGCGGCACCACGCGCTCGTCGACCAGCGTGATGGTGACCGCATCCCAGCGGATGGTGCGATGGCGCAGGCGCTCGAACATCGCCACCGGCGAGCGGCCGCCGGACACAGCCAGCACCGCCCAGCCGTTCACGCCGATGGCGATCTCCAGCGCGTGGGCTACCGAGATCGCCATCGCTTCGGCCAAGTCCGCCTCCGAGGTATGTTCGTAGCGTCGCATGGGCAGTGTCTCCTGTTTGAATGAGGGTCTATCAACGATCAACGATCAGCGCTCGCGGCTCACACCTCTTCGTGCCAGAGCGAGCCGTCGCGCGACATCAGCGCGGAGGAGGAAGCCGGGCCCCATGTGCCAGCGGTATACGCCTTGGGCGGCACGGTGCTGCCCGCCCACGTATCGATGATGGGCTCGACCCAGCGCCACGCCTGCGCCTGCTCGTCGCGCCGCACGAACAATCCAAGGCGGCCGCGGATGACATCGAGCAGCAAGCGCTCGTAGGCGCCCGCGCGGCGCACCTTGAAGGAATTGGCGAAGTCCAGGTCGAGCGAGGTGCCCGTGAGCGCCACCGTATCGCCCGGCTGCTTGACCAGGAAATACAGGCGGATGCTTTCCTCCGGTTGCAGCCGGATCACCAGCCGGTTCTGCGGCGACAAGGTCAGCGGGCGCGGGAAGATGGCGTGCGGCACATCGCGCAAGTGGATGACGATCTCCGCCACGCGCGACTGCATGCGCTTGCCGGTGCGCAGGTAGAACGGCACGCCGGACCAGCGCCAGTTGGCGATCTCGGCCTTGATGGCGACAAAGGTCTCGGTATGGCTGTCGGGCGCGATGCCCTTCTCGTCCAGGTAGCCCACCACCGGCTTGCCGCCCACGGCGCCGGCCCGGTACTGCCCGCGCACGGTTTTCTCGGCCACGTCCTGCGGCGTGATGGGCTTGAGCGCCTTGAGGATCTTGATTTTTTCGTCTCGAATCGCATCCTCGGACAGGCTGGTGGGCGGCTCCATCGCCACCATGCACAGCAGTTGCAGCAGGTGGTTCTGCACCATGTCGCGCAGCGCGCCGGTATTGTCGTAGAACTCGCCGCGTGTTTCCACGCCAAGCTCCTCGGCGATGGTGATCTGCACGTCCTGCACCCATTCGCGGCGCCACAGCGGCTCGAACAGCGCGTTGCCAAAGCGGATCGCCATCAGGTTCTGCACCGACTCCTTGCCCAGGTAGTGGTCGATCCGGTAGATCTGGTCTTCGGCGAAGTACTGCGCCACGGCCGAGTTGATCGCATCGGACGAATGCAGGTCGTGCCCGAGCGGCTTCTCCAGGACGATGCGGACATTGGGATGATTGAGCCCGGTGCGCGCGAGCTGCTCGCAGATGGGGACAAAGATATGCGGCCCGGTGGCGAGATAGCACACCACCACCTCGGGCGAGCGCTGCAGCACCTTGGCTGCCAGCGCGTCGAAGTGCCCGGGAACGCGGGCATCGGCCTGCACATAGCTGATGCGCGCAAGGAAGGTGGCCCAGGCTTCGGGCGGCGCATGCTCAAGGCCCGGCCGCACGCTCTGCTCCAGCGAGCCGACGTAGTCCTCGGTGGAAAGGGGATGGCTGCCAGTGGCAAGAATGCGGGCGTTGGGATGAAGCAAACCCGCGCAGTGTGCATCGAACAGCGCCGGCAGCAGCTTGCGCCGCGCCAGGTCCCCGGTGCCGCCGAACAGCACCATGTCGAAATCGGGCATGCTCACCCTGTACTCCTTGTCTTGGCCAACGTGAGTGCGGCGCAAGAGCCCGGCGGGGCCCGCGGGGTTCCAGGAACACCAGCGCGCGTCACTTTTCCGAGTGCCGCGGTGCGCCGCATAAGTTCCGGCCAGTTTAGTTGAGTCGCCGCCGCTTGGCGAGGCGTGGAACGCTCGGCGCGGCCCCGGAGGTTTGCCGCCTGCGCACTAGCCGAGCAGCAGCCCCACCCACAGGCCGCGAGCCTGGAGCTGGTAGGCGCGCGTGGCCTCGATCAGGGCGCGGCGGGGCGCCGGGTCCATGATGGCCTCGGGCAGCAGCGGATCGCGCACGATGGCGCGGATGATGGCGCGGCCCACCAGCATGGCCTCGCGCGCGCCGGCATCCGGCGCCATGCGCGCCAGCTTGGCCTGGCTGCGCTCAAGTTGCGCCAGCGCGCGGCGGTACGCGGATTGCAGCGCCGGCACATCCCACAACCGGGCCATGCGCGCGGCGGCATCGGCGTCGAACTCGCGGCCCACAAAGAGCAGGCTGGCGCTGGCCATGCCGAGCCGGGACAGCGCTGCGCGCATGGCCGGGGCGCCGCCCGCGAGATTGTCCGGGCGCACGTTGATGCCAGCGGCCAGCACCCGAAAGCCGGACAACGACAGCGCACGCGCATGGTGGCGCCAGGCGGTCTTCTCGCTGCGCGCCACGGCGGCGTCTTGCACCACCAGCCAGTCGCCGGCCCAGTGCCCCAGCCGGCTCTCTTTTTCGAACCAGTGCTCTACCTCGTCGTAGACCGGGTTGCCTTCCGCCAGCACCGCGTAGCAGCCACGCTCCGTCTTGACGATGCGGCCCTGGCGCTGCAGGCGCGTCAGCGCCACCCGCACGCTGGGCGTGCCGATGCCCATCACCTCGGCGCCGCGCGCCAGCGCCTGCACCGGCAGGGTACGCTCCGGAAGGCCGTAGAGCAGGTCCAGGACCAGGTCGGTCGCCGAGGGCTCGCGGATCTCTATTTCATGCATGGGTCGAAAGCGGGAGCAACGTAGGCGGTAAAGGATGCCGCGAAGGGTAAACCAGAAATATTTCTTTTCTTGGCACAAATATATCATTTTATGAAATATTTATGCATGTGGAAAAACACCTAGAAAGTACCCGATTCGTACGATTCGCCCTTGCCAGGCGCAGGCACCGAGGATGCGCGCATGGATAGTAAATAGTAAACCCAGCCGGCCCGGTCCTCACCGTCATTCTGGACCGCGCCGACAAGCGCAACGCCGATCGTGTTCGAGGAGGGCATCCCCGGGGGCAGGACGGGGGCGGGGCGAACACGCCCCGGCTCGGCAAAGCGTACCCGTTTCTGCGTAGCCAGGGCGGGATGCAATGGCAGCGAAATCAGCCCTGTCGGGCCAGCGCCGAACGCAAGCCAGCATGCATGGCCGGCCCGGCGGCCACGATCCCCTGGCACCCCCACGTAAACGGCTTGCCATCCAGCGCGGTTACCACGCCACCCGCCTCGGTCACCAGCAACACGCCTGGCAACCAGTCGTAGTAATCCTGCCCGCACTCCCAGTAGCCGTCCAGCGCGCCACCGGCAACCAGCGCCAGCAACAACGACGTGGGACCGTATACGCGCTGCCCGAACACCTGCGGCAACAAACGGCCAAAGCGATCCAGAAAAGCCGCGGTATCGTTACGCACCTGCCCAGGCCAGTTGGGATGTGCCGTGGCGATCAGCGCCGAGGCCAGCTCCCCACGCGCGTTGGCGCGCAATGGCGCCCCGTCGCAATCGGCGCCCTGGCCGGCCACCGCCCGATACGTCCGCCCGGTGGCCGGGTCATGCACCAGCGCCAGTGCTGGCACCCCTTCTACCACCAGGCACAGTGCAATGGTCCAGCCCGGCATGCCGCTCAGGTAGTGCAGGGCACCATCGATGGGGTCGCAAACCCAGTAAGCGTCGGCATGCTCCGGTGCCTGCTGCTCGCCGCTCTCCAGTTCCTTGTCGGAGAACGGAATCTGCGGCCAGCGCTCCAGCAAGGCCCTTTTCAGCGTCGAGCCGACGGCGCCGCTGTGCTGCTCGAACGCCGCCCGCAGGGCCTGGAAGTCAGCAGGAGCGCTGCGTGGCTGCTGCGTACGCAGCAGCCGGCCTTGCTGGGCGAGCAAGGCGCTCAGGCTATCAAGCACAGCCGCCACGGGCTGGCTGAGACGTTCGGAGAGGAGCTGAGTGTTGACGTTGACGTTGGTCTTGGTGTCGGCATTCACAGTGCATCGCTCCTGGTTGGGTTGGAGCAGCCAGTCTAGGCACTCGCCGCATTGCCATCTAACGATAAAATGCCAACTTATATTCGAAACGGGCCAAACCGATGTCGCTACGAGAAATCCGACCGATCGCGCATGAAGCCGCCCGGGAACAGGTACCGCATGCGCATGCCGAGGGTCAGCTGTTCACGGTGAAGTCCGGCGTGGTCAGCATCGAGGCCGGCGGCGGGCGCTGGCTGATGCCGACCGGCTGCATCGGCTGGGTGCCGCCGTATGCATCGCACGGTGCGCACATCCATGGCGCGATGGCCGGAATGAGCCTGTATTTCGACGAGGCGTGGAGCCGCGCCGCCATGCCGGAAACCCTCAAAGTGGTACGCCTGTCGCCGCTGCTGGCCGCGCTGCTCGACACGCTGGCGCAAGCCGAGCCGCCGTGCGGGCCGGTGCTTGCGCATTACCTGGCGGTCTTCGCCGATGACTTCATCCGCCAGCCGGCACAAACGCTGTTCCTGCCCATGCCCCAGGAACCGCGCCTGCTGCGCATGGCCACCGCCTTGCTGGCCAGCCCGGACGACAACACCGGCCTGGATGGTTGGGCGGCGCGCATCGGCATGGCCCGCCGCACGCTCACCCGCCACTTTCAGGCCGACACCGGCTGGAGCCTGGCGCAATGGCGCCAGCAGTTGCGCATGCAGGCGGCCATGGAGCGGCTGGTGGCAGGCGAAAGCGTCACTGCCGTGGCGCTCGGCCTGGGCTACGCCAGCGTCAGCAGCTTCATTGCCCTGTTCCGCCGTTACACCGGCACCACGCCGCGTGCCTACCTGGCACTGGGCAAGGACTGAGGAGCGACAGGCGCGCAAGGCCACGGCCACTCGCGGGTGCAGCAAGCGCCAACCCACCCGCTCTTGTATGCTACGGCTATTGCCGCCGAAGAAGCCTGACCGCGCCATGAGCCACAAATCCCGCAGCCTCCTGCAGTCGATCTTCAGTCACCCGCTCAGCAACAACATCCACTGGCGCGAGGTGGAGTCGCTGCTGCAGCAACTCGGCGCGAAGGTGGAGCCGATCCAGGGCGCCCGCTTCAGGGTGGTGCTCAACGAGTATGAGTTCTACCTTCATCACCCGCACCATGGCAATGTCTGCGCCAAGCAGGAGATCAAGCACCTGCGCGATTGCCTGGCCGCCGCCGGCATCACCCCTCCCGACGGCGACGACAAGCCGAAGTGACCCGGCGCTTGCCCCGGGGCAGGCCCCGTGGCGAACCCCGGCACGGCCATGCTCATCGGCCGCCAGGGCCAGCCATTGCCCCAGCCCATCCATTCCTACGGATTTCCATGACCAATCTTTCCGCCTTCCTCGTTACCAATAAATGGCCAGCCTTGCGCCCGGAGCGGATCCAGCTCTATTCGCTGCCCACGCCCAATGGCGTCAAGGTCTCGATCATGCTCGAGGAAACCGGCCTGCCGTACGAGCCGCACCTGGTGCGCTTCGACACCAATGACCAGTACACGCCGGAGTTCCTGTCGATCAGCCCCAACAACAAGATTCCCGCCATCCTGGACCCGAACGGCCCCGGCGACCAGCCGCTGGCCCTGTTCGAGTCCGGCGCGATCCTGCTTTACCTCGCCGACAAGAGCGGCAAGTTCATCCCGCAAGATCCCGCCGGCCGCTACGAGACCATCCAGTGGCTGATGTTCCAGATGGGGGGCATCGGGCCGATGTTCGGGCAGCTGGGATTTTTCAACAAGTTCGCCGGCAAGGAATACGAGGACAAGCGCCCGCGCGACCGCTATGTCGCGGAAGCCAGGCGCCTGCTGGCCGTGCTCAACGCACGCCTGGCGAACCGCGCCTGGATCATGGGCGACACCTACACGATTGCCGACATCGCGACCTTCCCCTGGGTGCGCAACCTGATCGGGTTCTACGAGGCCGGCGAGCTGGTCGGCATCGAGGACTTCCCCCACGTCACGCGCGCGCTCGAGGCCTTCCTGGCGCGTCCCGCCGTGGCCAAGGGCCTGGATATCCCGAAGCGCGTCTAGATCAGTCAGCCATCTCCACCACCGCCGCGGCGGGTGCCGCGGCATAGTGATCGAGTTGCATGGCAAAGCTGGCGCGGCCCGAGGTCAGCGCGCGCAGGCTGCCGATATAGCCGAACATGCTGGCCAGCGGCACATGCGCCTGCACCACCGTGGTGTTGCCACCACCGCGTTGCAATTGCCCGCGCACCATGCCCCGGCGCCGGTGGAGTTCGCCGATGACGTCGCCCACATGATCGGCGGGCGTCACCACTTCCACGCTCATCACCGGCTCCAGCACCACGGGCGCAGCCTGCCGCGCGGCTTCACGCAAGGCGGCCGCGGCCGCGGTCTCGAAGGCCAGGGCCGAGGAGTCGCGCTCGTGATAACTGCCGTCCAGCAAGATGGCCTGGACATCCACCACCGGGTAGCCCGCGAGCACGCCCTGCGCGGCCGCGCGCCGGATGCCGGCCTCCACCGCCGGCACAAACTCGCGCGGCACCGCGCCACCGCTGATGCGGCTCTCGAACCGGACGCCCTCGCCACGCGCCAGCGGCTCGAAGCGCAGCACCACTTCCGCGTACTGTCCCGGGCCACCGCTCTGCTTGCGATGCAGGTAGCGCACCTCGGCGGCACGGGTCAGCGTTTCGCGATACGCCACCTGCGGGCGGCCTACCGTGACCTCGACGTGAAAACGCGTGCGCAGCTTCTCCAGCGTGACCTCCAACTGCAACTCGCCCATGCCGGACAGCAACGTCTGCCCGCTCTGCGGATCCAGGCGCAGGCGCAGGCTCGGATCTTCCTGCACCAGCACTTGCAGGCCGCGCGACAAACCGGCCTGGTCGGACTGGCTCTTCGGCTCGATGGCCACGTCGATCACCGGCTTGGGCGTGTCGATCGTCTCCAGCACCATGGGGTGCGCGGGATCCGTCAGCGTGTCGCCGGTGATGGTGGCCTTGAGGCCCGCTATCGCCACGATGTCGCCGGCCACGGCAACCCGCAGCTCCTGCTTGCGGTCCGCGTGCATCTCGTACAGCCTTGCCACCCGCTCGCGCTTGCCACTGCCCGCGTTGAGCACGGTGTCGCCGGCAGCGAGCCGCCCGCGATACACGCGCACGAACGTCAGCGTGCCGTGCGCGTCGTGCACGACCTTGAAGGCGAGCGCCACCAGTGGCTGGCCGGCGTCCGCGCTCACTGCATGACGGCCCGCTTCGCCAGGCGCAGGCAGGTAGGCTGTCACGGCATCGAGCAACGGCTCCACGCCCTTGTTCTTGAAGGCGGAACCGGCCAGCACTGGCACCACGGCGCCGCTGATGGTCGCGCGCCGGATGGCTGCGCGCAAGGCGTCACCGGCCGGCTCGCGGCCCGCCAGGTAGTCTTCCAGCAATGCATCGTCCTGCTCGGCCAGCGTCTCCAGCAGACGCTGGCGCCAGGCCGCGGCCTGCTCCGCCAGCGCCTGCGGCACGGCATCGGTCACGTAGCCCGTGCCGCCTTGCCATAGCAGGGCCTGCATGGCGACGAGATCGACCACGCCGTGGAAATCGCCTTCGCGGCCGATCGGCAACTGCAGCACGAGCGGCACCACGCCGAGGCGTTCCTCGATCATGCCGGCCACGCGAAGGAAATCCGCGCCGGTGCGGTCCAGCTTGTTGATGAAGGCGAGGCGGGGCACGCGGTAGTGGTCCGCCAGGCGCCAGTTGGTCTCGGTCTGCGGCTCCACGCCGGCCACGCCGTCGAACACCACCACGGCGCCGTCGAGCACGCGCAGCGAGCGGTTCACCTCGATGTTGAAATCGATGTGGCCCGGGGTATCGATCAGGTTGATCTGGTGCCCGTGCCAGAACACGGTGGTGGCCGCGCTGTTGATGGTGATGCCGCGCGCCTGCTCCTGTGGATCGAAATCCATGGTGGCGGCGCCGTCATGCACCTCGCCCAGCCGGTGGCTGGCACCGGTGTAGAACAGGATGCGTTCCGACGTAGTGGTCTTGCCCGCGTCCACGTGGGCAATGATGCCGATGTTCCTGAGTTTCCTGCTTTCGTTTCTGCTTTCCATGATGGGCTGCCTGAATGCAAACACCCTGGCGGGTGCGTGCCTGCCAGGGTGTTCGTGGTCCCTGGGAGGCGATCTGCGAGGCCTCCCGGACTGCATCTGCAGCCTGGAGGCTATGGGATCGCTTGCGAGGCGGCGCCGGCATGCCGCATGCGGCACGCAATGGTCTCGGTGACTACGCCAGACGACGCCGTTACCGCACCAAGGGACGAGCGCAAGCCCCCGTTCCCTTGGCCGGTTTGAATCGTGGCAATCAACTTGTCGTAGGTACGCATGGCGTCTCAGATGGTGGCGAAACAAAAAAACAAAACCCCGGCGGGCCTGCGGGCCGTCCGGGGTTGGCGATGATCGGTTTCGTCGTTCCCGGAACTGGCCTTGCAGCCTTCCGGGCGGGACGCTCGGAAGACTAGACGTGAATAGCCAGCAGCACGCGTTCACCGTCGGGTGCCGCGGCAAACGCTGCGATGGCAGGGCGTTGCGCTGCTTGCTTCATGTCGTTTGGACTCCAGAGAATGCAGCGGAGTCTAGCACTTGTGGAGCAAACGTGCAGCGGCTCATACTTGCGCCAGCCGCGCACCGACCGCGCACCAACCGTGCGCCCCTCCCCAAAGTGCACTAGGCTGAAAAGGCACCCACGCAGGAGATCCCCATGCCAAGTCACCCAGTCCTGGAACGGGTCACCGCCCGCATCGTCGCGCGCAGCGCCGCCACCCGCCAGACCTACATGGATCGCACCCGCGCCATGGCGGGACAGAAGGTGGAGCGCGCGCAGCTCTCGTGTACCAACCTGGCGCACGCCGTGGCAGCCATGCCCGAGCAGGCCAAGATCCGCCTGAAGGCGCAGGAGCGCCCCAACCTCGCCATCGTCTCCTCCTACAACGACATGCTGTCGGCGCACCAGCCCCTGGCGGAGTATCCGCAATGGCTCAAGGAAGCCGCGCTGGAGGCGGGCGGCACCGCGCAATTCGCCGGCGGCACGCCCGCCATGTGCGATGGCGTGACGCAGGGCCAGGACGGCATGGATCTCTCGCTGTTCTCGCGTGACGTGATTGCGCTATCCACCGCGGTGGCGCTGTCGCACCAGATGTTCGACGGCGCGCTGTACCTCGGCGTGTGCGACAAGATCGTGCCGGGGCTGGTGATGGGCGCGCTGTCGTTCGGCCACCTGCCCGCCATCTTCGTGCCAGGCGGCCCCATGACCACCGGCATCGGCAACGAGGAAAAGGCGCGCGTGCGCCAGCGCTATGCCGAGGGCAAGCTCAGCCGCGCGGAGTTGCTCGAGGCAGAGAGCCAGTCGTATCACGGCCCGGGCACCTGCACCTTCTACGGCACCGCCAACTCCAACCAGATGCTGATGGAGATCATGGGCCTGCACCTGCCCGGCACCGCCTTCGTCAATCCCAACACGCCGCTGCGCGAAGCCCTCACGCGCGAATCCGCGCGTCAGGCGCTACGCCTTGTGCATGGCGGCGATCGCTATACGCCGGTGGCGGACGTGCTCGACGAGCGCGCCTTCGTCAATGGCATCGTCGGTCTGCTCGCCACCGGCGGCTCCACCAACCATACGTTGCATCTGGTGGCGATGGCGCGCACCGCGGGCATCATGCTGGGCTGGGACGATTTTGCCGAGCTATCGGAAGTGGTACCGCTGCTGGCGCGCGTGTATCCGAACGGCAGCGCGGATGTAAACCAGTTCCAGGCCGCCGGTGGACTCGGGCTGGTGATTCGCGGCTTGCTGCAGCTTGGCCTGCTGCACGACGACGTGACCACCGTGGTCGGCAAGGGCCTGGCCGACTACACGCGCGAGCCGGTGCTGCGCGATGGCCAGCTCACCTGGATCGACGGGCCCGAAGCGCCGCTGGACGACACCATCGTGCGCGCCGCCGGCCAGCCTTTCGCGCCGGAAGGCGGCATCAGGCTGCTCGACGGCAATATCGGCCGTGCCGTGCTGAAGATCTCGGCGGTCAAGCCCGAGCACCACATCGTGCAAGCCCCGGCGCTGGTGTTCCACACGCAAGACGCGCTGATCGAAGCGTTCAAGCGCGGCGAGCTGGAGCGTGACTTTGTCGCGGTGCTGCCATGGCAAGGACCGGCCGCCTGCGGCATGCCGGAGCTGCACAAGCTCACCCCCACGCTGACCGTGCTGCAGGACCGCGGCTTTCACGTGGCGCTGGTAACGGACGGACGCATGTCTGGCGCGTCGGGCAAGGTGCCGGCCGCCATCCATGTATGCCCCGAGGCATTGAGCGGCGGCGGCATCGCCCGCGTGCGCGATGGCGACCCGATGCGCGTGGACGCGCATGCGGGTGTGCTCACGGTGCTGGTGCCGCAAGCGGAATGGGCCGCGCGCTCGGTGACGCCGCCCGACCTCTCAGCCAACCGGCACGGCGTGGGGCGCGACCTGTTCGCCAATTTCCGCCGTCACGTGAGCACGGCGGAGGCGGGGGCCTGCTCGCTGTTTGCCGAGGAAGGCTGACGGGAGGTAGCTAGTGTGCGGCTTAGAAGCTATGGCTGATGCCGGCACCGAACCCGGTGCCGCCACCTGCGTAGCGACTGTGGCGATACGACACCGCGCCATACAGCGTGGTGCGCTTCGATAGCGCATAGTCCACCCCGCCGGTTGCGTAGTCGGTCACGCCCACCGTGCCATAGCCCTGGAAATCGCGCGCGCCCGAAAGCTTCAGCGTATAGGCGCCCACGCGCCAGTTGACGCCAAGCGTGGCGGCGCTGCGCCTGGCGCTGGCGTCGCCGAGGAAGGCCTGGCTCGCGGCGCTTAGATGGGTCTGGCTATACGAGGCCATCAGCCGCACCTTGGTGAACGCGTAGGCCAGCCCCGCGAACCACGTGTTGTCATAAGCCGAATTGCGCTCCGCCGTCAGCATGGCCGACCAGGGCCCGCCGTCGTAGTTGAGCGAGGCCGCCAGCGGCCGCGTGCGGTCCCGGTTGCCGGCGGCGTCCGGCGTTTCGTTCTTCTCCACGCCGGCGGATACGTGCACGTGCATCCCGCCCCATTTCGGCGAGTCGTAGAACACGCCGTTGTTCAGGCGCGAGTATTCGCCCGCGGGGCCATTGTGATACGGGTCGGTGCGATAGGACGGGTGGTACACGTACCACGCCACGGAACTCACGCGGTTGAAATTGTCCCAGCTGTCGTACTGCCAGTCGTATTGCCACATCGGCGTCAGCGCACGGCCAACGCGCAGATCGCCATAAGGCGACTGGATGCCAATCGTGGATTCGCCCTGGAAGTACGGCGTGGCGCCGCTGGCTTCGAGCCGGCCATTGCCCATGTCGAAGCGCGTTTGCAGGTTCAAGGTAGCGGCCCAGCCGGGGGCCAGGGTCTCGCTGCCGCGCAGGCCGATGAAGCTGCGCTGCATGGTGCCGAGCACAATGGGCTGGCCAGGCGCGGGACGGAAGATGCCGACGTCGGCAAACCCGTACAGCGTGAGGCTGCCCTGCGCGTGCGCGGTCGGTGCGGCAGGGGCAAGCACGGCGGCGCAGGCCAGCGCCGGCAGGCACCGCGCGAGCCTTGCGCGCGGCGCACTATGGGAGATGCCTTTATTGGCAGGAGAGACGTTGCGCAAGTTGAGCGGCTTGCGCGCGATGGGGTTCAGTTCGAGCTTGTATGCAGGCAGCAAATCCAATTCCGGAGATTGAAGGCATGCCGTGTTCCGCCGCGTGGCGCAGCGAAACGCGGATACCGGTGAAGACCCCAAGGGGGCGGGAGACAGACAAAGGCCGATGGCGGCGCGGACGCTCGCCGCCAAACGGGATCGCCGCCGGCGCAAGCCGAAGAGCTTGGTTCGTCAGCTCAGGCGATGCGAGGGACTCGGCGCGGCGGGCGCGGCTGCTTGCGCGTCCTCGGGCACGCGCCACTCCTGCACCGGCACGGCGATGGCGCAGCCGGCGGCTTCGAGCACCTGCTTGATGCGGTGGTAGAAAGCGAAGCGCACGTTCCAGTAATCCCCGGCGGCAACCCAGCAACGCACGTTGAGCGTCACGCCCTGCGCGGCGTAGTTGATCACCATGGCCTCGGAGGCCGGGTCCGCCAGGATGCGCCCCTCAGCCGCAAGCATGGCGCGCAGCGCATCGAGCGCGGCCTGGATGTCGGCGCCAAAGGTGACGGTGACTTCGATGTCGAGCCGGCGGGTGGGATTCTCGCTGTAGTTAGTGATGGCACTGCCCCAGATCTTGCCGTTGGGCACGCGCAGGCAAACCCCATCGAAGGTGGTCAGCTCGGTCATGAACAGACCCGTCTCGCGCACCGTGCCGGCCACACCCTGCGCGTCGATGTACTGGCCCACGCGAAACGGCCGCAGCAGCACCAGCATGATGCCCGCGGCAATGTTCTGCAGCGTGCCCTGCAACGCCAGTCCGATGGCCAGGCCGGCGGCGCCGAGCATGGCGATGATGCTGGCGGTCTGCACGCCAAATTGCGACAGCACCAGCACCACCGTGATCACGCGCACGATCCACTGCGTGACGCTGGCCAGCATCGGGCGCAAGGTGGCGTCCACGCGCGGGCGGTCAAACGCGCGCAGCACCGCGGCGCGGGCGCGCCCGGAGAGCCACCAGCCCAGGATCAGGATCAGCATGGCGGCGATGCAGTTCAGGCCTTGCTGCACCACTAGTTGCAGCAGGTACGCCCAGGCTGCTTCCAGCTTGTGGGGCTCGATGAAGTTCAGGTTCATGGATTCGGCTCCGGCGATCAATGTGAAAAGGCTGGACATGCGCGGCTCAGGATGCATCGTCGTCGCGGCGGCGGTGCGCCAGTTTCCCCGCGTCCGGCAGCGTGGTTTTGAGGTAAAGCGGGTCGATCTTCAGTGTCTGCATGTGGGCAGGTTCATGGTTTGGTTCGAAAGACTTCAGGAAGAGGTTGGTACGCACGAGCGTGGCATCAGGCCTTGAGGCGGAACGGCAGGTCAACAAAGCGCGCGGCCGATGGCACTGCCGGCGCCGGGCAGCGCGCTCGGCAGGTCGGAATGCTGGAACTCGCCGCTGGCCTCGCCACCCGTGGTTTCGAAGCCAATGGCGTAGGCGCGCAGGTCGGGCGTACCCGTTTCTGCGCGTAATCCGGTGATCAGGCTGGGGTCCGCGCCGCCCGACAACAGCACGCCCATCGGCACGTCCACCACGGTGAGGTGATGGCCGACCGCGCGCGCCCCCTGGCGAACAGGTTCTCTCCATCGGGACCACGCTTGGCCTGGTCGCGAGTCATATCGGCGAGCGCGTGCAGGTCGGCCATGACCTGATCAAAGCGTAGTTCTCCGGCAATGCCACACATGTTTGGTCACTCTCTTGCCACTGGCGGCGTCCGGACTGCCAAAGCCGGCGATGGCCCGGCTTGATGTCAGGTGATTGCCTGCATTTGAATGAAATTGACAATAATTCAGGGACAAATGACGGGGGAATTGGTTTCCCCCCGAGGCGCGGCGGCAGCTGGACGAATCGGCGCCAGCCCTGCGTGGGCAAGGGCTGGGCCCGATTGAAAAAAATTTCGCCGGAGTGGGCTTGGGAGTACTTTTTACGTGGGGAGAATCGCGCGCGCCCCCTGCGTGGGAGCACGCAGAATTGGGTACGCTTTGGTGCGCGGGAGGTAGTGCGGAGGAAGAACGGGCGTTGCACCCCGCCGGTGCCAGGACCGGCCGGCCCGGACCTTATTTCAAGCCGTGACGGGGTGATCGTGCAAGCGGTCGCGCGAGGCCAGCGAGGGGAACAGGCGCATCCACACCACCACCACCACCAGTGTGCCGATGCCGCCAAGCAGCACCGCGCCAACCGGCCCGAACAGCGCAGCGGTCACGCCGGACTCGAACTCGCCAAGCTGGTTGGACGCCCCGATAAAGACCGAGTTGACGGCGCCCACGCGCCCGCGCATATCGTCGGGCGTATCGAGCTGGACCAGCGTGGAGCGCACCACCACGCTGATCATGTCGGAGGCGCCAAGCATGACCAGTGCCGCCATCGACAGCGGCAGCCAGTGCGAGATGCCGAACACCATCGTCGCCATACCAAAGACGGCCACCGCGCCGAACATCACGCGGCCCACGCGGCGGTTCATCGGATGGTGGGCGAGCCACAGCGCGGTCGCCAGCGCGCCGATGGCGGGCGACGAGCGCAGCAGGCCCAGGCCCCAGGGGCCGGTATGCAGGATGTCGCGCGCGTAGATGGGCAGCAGCGCGGTGGCGCCGCCCAGCAGCACGGCAAAGAGATCCAGCGAAATCGCGCCAAGCAGCACCGGCCGGCCGCGGATGTACGAAAACCCCGCAAACAGCGTGGCGATGCTCACCGGCGTGGTCAGCCGCTGCGCAGCCTGGCGCAGCTTGAGCGCGGTGACCAGGCAGGCGGCCACGGCGAACAGCGTGGCGCTGATGGCGTAGACGACGCCCGGGCCGGCCACGTAGGCAAAACCGCCCAGCGCGGGGCCGATGATGATGGCCGTCTGCGTGGCGGAGCTGGACAGCGCCACCGCGCGCGGAAACATGCGTGGCGTGACCACGCTGGGCAGCAGCGCCTGCAACGTCGGCGTCTCAAAGGCGCGGGTGGCACCGATCAGGGCCACGAACACGAAGATGTGATCGCGCGTGATCGAGCCCGACAGGCTCGCCACCGCCATCGACACCGCGATCAGCGCTTCCAGCGTCTGGCAGGTGCGCACGATCAGCCGCCGGTCAAAGCGGTCGGCCACATGGCCAGACATCAGCAGCAGCATCACAGAGGGCAGGAACTGCACCAGCCCCACCATGCCAAGCATGAACGGGTCGCGGGTGAGATCGTAGATCTGCCAGCCTACCGCCACCGTAAAGATCTGGTAGCCGATGGTGGTGCACAGGCGGGCAAACCAGAACAGCCGAAATGAAGGGTCGCGAAAGACTGAGTCCGGCTCGGGGGCCGGAACGGAAGCAGGGGTGGACATGGATGGCGGTGGTGACGGGGCGGCGGCGGGGCAAAGCTGGGACGGATTCTATCCGAGGCCCGTG